>JAXDJP010000145.1:0-11857 GCA_034665645.1 Actinomycetota bacterium
CTTTCTCGTCTCTGATCGCGTCCGCGTCCCACGCGACGGGAGCTTCCATCGTCGTCAGCGCGAGCAGTTGCAAGAGGTGGTTCTGGCCCACATCCCTTATGGCGCCGACCTGTTCGTAGAAGCCTGCGCGGCTCCCGACCCCCAGCGTTTCTGCGACCGTTATCTGTACTTGAGAAATGTAGCGCCGGTTCCAGATGGGTTCGAAGATCGCGTTAGCAAAGCGGAACACCAAGAGGTTCTGGACGGTTTCTTTTCCGAGGTAGTGGTCGATGCGGTAGATCTGATCCTCGGAGAGATGGTTCTGCAGCGCGGCGTTGAGCTCTTGCGCCGACTCGAGGTCGTGACCGAACGGTTTCTCGACGACTAAGCGGTGCCACCCCGAGGTGTTGAACAGGCCCGCCTTCGCGATCCCCTCAGCCGCGGTGGCGAAGAATTTCGGGAGCGTGGCGAGGTACCAGATCCGGTTGCCATTGGTCCCGTTCTTTTCGTCGATCTCTTCGAGCTTCTTACCGAGCCGCGTGAACATCTCCGGGTCGGTCAAGTCTCCTGGGATGTAATAGATGTCCTTGAAGAACGACTCCCAGCCGGCCTCGGTGGGTTTGATCCGCGAGTGTTCTTCGACCGCGTCGTGCATCTGCTTCTGGAAGTCCGCGTCGCCGTACTCCGTTCGGGACGTTCCGATGATCGCGGTCTTGTCGGGGATGTGTCCTTCCATCTGCAGGTTGTGTAGTGCCGGAACCAACTTGCGCGACGCGAGATCCCCGGATGCTCCGAAGATGACGACGACGCAGGGGTCCGGCTGCTTTACGGCTTTCAGGTCCACACCTCATCGAGGAAGTCCGCGATGCGGTCGGACAGCCGATTCGGCGCGAAACGAAGTTCGAAGAACGACTTCGCTTGGACGAGCTCGGAGTTAGGAAGCTCGCGGTGGAGCGCCTCCGCGTCGGAGAAGGGATGCAGCACGTCGGGGGCCCCGCGCATCAAGTTTTGGTGAGCGATGATCAGAGTGTCCTGCTCCATCTTCTGACGGTCGTCGTGGTGCGGCGCCAGCCTTCCGGTCAACAAACCGTGGAGGATCGCGGCCGACGGCTCGGGATCGCGAGACAGGAGTTCGAGCATCACATCGGAGTAGAGCGAGAGGCCGCGCGGCATCCGGCGCATGATCGACGAGAACGCATGCACCGCAGGAGCGGCCTCCGCGTATAGGACTGTGAGCGGAATGAAGAGGAGTGCTGCGGCCGGCGCGGCTCGCTCCAGTACGGGCATCTCGAGACACATCGCTCGCACGCGATCTGGGGCGTGGTTCGTAGCCTCGAGCGACACGTTCGCGCCGAGAGACGTTCCTCCGACGACGGCCTCGGGGATGTCGAGATGGTCGAGCAGCCCGATGACCTGGCGCCCGAAGATCTCCATCGTGTAATGCCGGAGGTGAGTCGGCTTGTCGCTCTCTCCATGACCGAGCAGGTCCATGAGGATGACCCGATTGCCACGAGCGGCCAACGCGTCCGCCAGACGGTAGTGGTGCGTGCGCGGGAACAAGAGGCCGTGGAGGAGCACGATCGGTCGCTCCGCGGAACCACGTTTGCGTCCGCGTTGCTCGAAAGAGATGTGGAAACCGTCGTAGCCGAAGGAAGGCATGGTCTGTAGATTACGGCTAAGCCGTCTATCCAAGAGGAAGGCCGCAGATGAATCTGGCCCGACTGCTCGACGATCACGTCGCATCGTTCGGCGATTACAAATCCACCTTCTTCGAGGGCCGATGGCACACGACGGGCGAGGCGCTCGACCGCACGAAGCGTTTCGCAGCCGGATTGCAGGAACTCGGGGTCGAGCCGGGGGATCGGGTCGTCGTTCTACTGCCCAACTGTCCGGAGGTCTCGATCTCCTATTGGGCGAGCTGGCGTATCGGTGCGGCCGTCACCCCGGTCATCTTCCTGCTTCCTCCTCCCGAGATCCGGCGGATCCTCGAGAACTCCGAAGCGAAGGTCGCGATCACGAGCCCGGACCTACTCCCTTCGCTGAAGGTCGCTGCGGAAGGCATCGCGACCCTGAAGCACATCGTCTCGGTGGGAGGCGGAGACGGCACGATCCCGTTCGAGCAGGTCGAGAAGAACGGCGAGGCCGAGATGACCGAACGGGCCCCCGAGGATCTCGCGGCGCTTCTCTACACGGGAGGCACGACCGGTTCCTCCAAGGGCGTCATGTTGTCGCACAACAATCTCGAGTGGACGGCTCGCACCGCGGCCGAGGCCAGTGAGATCAAACCGAATGAAACCGGTCTGTTGTCGCTGCCGCTGTCGCACAGCTTCGGACTACACGTCTCGATCGTCGGGTCTCTTCAGCCGGGCAAGGGAGTTCTGCTCCGGTGGTTCGACCCGAACCAGTTCCTCGACATGATCGAACAGCACTCGGTGCAGCGGACGGCCGTCGTCCCAGCGATGCTGCAGTTCCTGCTCTTGATGCCGTTCGAAGATCGGGATCTTTCTTCGCTCCAGTCCATCACGTCCGGCGCGGCCGGGCTTCCTCAGGAGGTGCTTCGCAGCTTCGAGGAACGCGTGCCGGGTTGCGGGATCTTGCAGGGGTACGGGCTCACCGAGACGTCGCCGACCGTGGCGGTGCAACCCCCTTCATCCCTCGAGGACGGGACGCGCAAGATCGGCTCGGTGGGACCCGTCGTTCCGGGCGTCGAGGTGCGCATCGAAGGCGACCAAGGCGCGCCGGTCGAACCAGGCGAGGTCGGCGAGATCACGGTGAGGGGACCGAACGTGATGCTCGGCTATTGGCGCAACGAAGAAGCGACGGCCGAGGCGATCCGCGACGGCTGGTTCCACACCGGCGACATGGGCAGGCTCGATGCCGACGGCCATCTCGCGATCGTCGACCGCAAGAAGGACCTCGTCATACGTGGCGGCTTCAACGTTTTCCCCGGCGATGTCGAAGGTGTGCTCGTCGACCACCCGGACGTCAGCGAGGCCGCAGTGGTCGGGCGCGCCAGCGAAACATGGGGCGAAGAGCCGGTGGCTCTCGTCGTCCTCGTTCCGGGAACCGAAACGACCGCCGAGGAACTAGACGCGTTCTGCGAACAGAACCTTGCGAAGTACAAACGTCCGGCGGAGATCCGCATCGTGACCGAGATCCCGAAGACGCCCGTCGGTAAGCCGGACAAGAAAGCCATCCGCGCGGCTCTCTAGAACCTCAAGCTTTCGCGGCGACCTGCCGACCTCTCTAAGTAATCCCTTTCCTGGTCGCGGGAAGGGGGGCGTTGCCCTCGAGACGAGGGTCCGGCACGAACTTGGCCTTGGAGGTCAGCATGGCAGCACTATCTCGGCGACCCTCTTCACCCATCTCCGTAGTCATCTGCGACGACGATGATGACGTCCGCCGACTGCTCCGCTTCAACCTAGAGATCGATGGGCGATTCCAGGTCATGGGCGACGTCCCCACGGGCGAGGAGGCTTACGTATCTTCCATGTCCCATTGTCCCGACGTCCTCGTTCTGGACCTGATGATGCCCGGCATGAATGGAGCAGAGGTTCTCGCCGAGGTTCGTAAGGCGTGCCCGGGGACGAAGGTCGCCATGTTCACGGCCGCCACCATCGGAGTGGCCGCCAGCCTCACCGGCGATGCTGCCGACGCTTATCTCGGCAAGTGCGAGCTGATAACCGATGTGGTCGACAAGATCGCCGACCTGGTTCCCTAGAGCTGATCGATCAGATCCCGTTTTAAGACCTTGCCGGTGCTCGTGCGCGGCAGTTCCTTAACGACCTTCACTTTCTTGGGCACCTTGAACGAGGCGAGCTCTTCTTTGCACTGCTTCTTCACCTTGTCGGGAGTCACCTTGCCGACGACGAACGCGACGAGAACGTGTCCGTACTCATCGTCCTCGACGCCCAAGACGGTGACTTCGTTGACGCCGCTGATGTTCTCGATGACTTCCTCGACCTCTATGGGGTAGACGTTCTCGCCGCCTACTACGACCATGTCGTCCGTTCGAGATTCGACGTACAGGTAACCGTCCTCGTCGAGGCGACCGAGGTCGCCGATCGCCATGAACCCATCGCGCTCGTCTTTGGATTCGCCCGATGTATAGCCGTCGAACAGCATCTTCGATTTGATGAACAGCTCCCCGGTCTCGTTCGTATCTACGCGGTCTCCGTCCTTCGTGAAGATCCCCACTTCGATGCCGTCGACCGGTTTGCCGACGCTCTTCGGCTTGTTCTGCATGTCTTCAGGCGTCGCGATGGCGACCCAACCCGATTCGGTAGACCCGTAGAGGTCGTAAAGGACGTCTCCGAAGAGGTTGCGCGCCTCCTTCTTCAGGTCTTGCGACAGCACCGATCCGCTCGCCATGACGTTCCGCAGGCTCGAGAGGTCGTACTTCTTCTTCACGTCGTCGTCGAGCGAGACGATGCGGCGGATCATCACGGGAACGAACGATGCCGCGGTCGCCTGATGCTCTTCGATCAACCGGAGAGATTCCTCGGGATCGAACTTGGGCGGAAGCACCATCGTCGTACCAAGAGCCGTCGCAAGCGTGAACGTCAGCAGGCCGAAAGAGTGGAACAGGGGAGCGGGGCAGAAGATGATGTCGCTCCTCTTGTAAGGCACCGACCCCAAGAGATTCGAGAGCGCACCGATACCCGCGTCGGACGCGTCGCGCGCGGCCCCCTTGGGCGTGCCGGTCGTTCCTGAGGTCTGGATGATGACGCGCGCCGAACCTCTCTCGCGCGTGATCGGGAATGGAGGTGTGGGAGGCGCGTCCTCGATGAACTCCTCGAAAGACTGTGAATCCGTAGCCGCCTTCGAGGGGTCCCCGACGTGGACGAGCGGAAGACCGTCGGTCCGCACCTTGTCGACGTCGGAAGAATGGGCGGTGTCGTAGAAGAGGAGGGCGGGGTCGAGGTTTTCGAGGACGGCCTTCAACTCTTTCGTCTTGGCCCACGTGTTAAGCGGACACGCGATGAAGCCGGCCTTCTGGCCTCCAAGAGCGACGGCCACCATCTCGTGTCCGTTGCGCATCAGCATCCCGAATCGCTCACCGGGTTTGAGCCCTGCTCTCCGCAACGAATAGGAGACTCGGTTGGCCAGCTGGTCGAGCTCGCCGAACGTGATCGAGCCACTCTGGTCCTCGATCGCCACCTTGTTGCGCAGCGCGATCGCGTTCATCTGACTGAGGATGCCGAGCGAGGGGCCTCGTCCCACGAGAGCGGGGATCGCGGTCATGAGGGCGAAAGGGCTGCGAGGGCTGAATAGGCCGGCGTCGAAAAGACGCTTGACGGTCTTGGGGTTGGCCAGGTCGGTGACCTGTTTCAATCCGTCGAACGGACCGGCCATCTAGTAGCTCCTTCCATGAGGTCGCTTCCTCGGCTGCGCGGGATGCCCCCCGAGCTTAGCCGCCGATGAACGGCCCCAAACGCGCGCTAGGTTGCGACATGGGAAAGAGGCCGGACCTCACGATGGATCCGCAGGAAGTCACGAGGTTCCTCGAGGACGTCAACGTCGGTGTGCTGACGACGCTGACTCCCACGGGATGGCCCCATTCGGCCGGGATGTGGTTCTACCTCGAGTCCGGTGAATTGAAGATGTGGACGTATGCGAAGAGTCAGAAAGCTGTGAATGCAGGGCGCGACCCGCGCGTCTCTCTCCTGATCGAAAAAGGCGAGCCCTATCGCGACCTGAAAGGTGTTCTGGTGCGCGGTCACGTCCGGGTAACGAGCGATACGGATGAGGTGTCGGACATCGGCCGCAAGCTGTTCGACCGATACGTAGCACCCCGTTCCGGAGTCGCCGCGGAGGAAGGGCCTCACCTCGAGATCGACAGGCAGGCAACCAAGCGCGTCGGACTGATCCTGCCTCTGGAGAACATCGTCTCGTGGGACCACGCCAAGACTCTGGCCTGAACGCTAGAGCGAATCGGGCGGGGGAGGGATCTCCTCTTGGTGGCCCGTTGCCGTGAGGAGGGGCAACGACGACACGATCAGAGCGGCGCCCAGCCCGATCCTCCACGTGAGTCTCTCCGAGAGGATCAGAGCGCCCAACAAGACCGTTACGACCGGCTCCAGCATCTGCGCGACCGACGCGCGTGACGAGCCGATCTTGCCGATCGCTGCATAGAGAGCGACGAACGCGATGACTGTCGCGACACCGAGCGTGGCGGCCGAAGGCATCGCCTCGAGCGGAAGGCTCTGTCGCGACACCGACGAAGCCACGCCCAGGACCACCGCGGCTCCCAGCGATGTCCACGTTGCGCTCACGGTTGGATGGATCCCGCGCATGATCACTTGCGCCGCGAGGAAGTAGATCGCGACGGCGAGAGCAGCGAGTAACGCGAGTAGGAGTCCCGCTCGATCGGCGCCGGTTATCGAGAAGATCGAAAGGATCCCGGCACTGCCGAGCGCGAGCGCGACAATCACCCGCGCGCTGGGGCGTTCGAGACCGGTTGCGAACCCCAAGACGTTCGTCATCAACGGATAGCTGAAGAAGATCAGGCTCACGATCCCCGCGGGTGCTTTCGTGAGCGCGACGAAGAAGAGCGTCGCCTCTCCTCCGTACACGAATCCCCCGAGCAGCAATAGGCGCGCCACGACGCCAACGCTCGGAACGAGTGGCCGGCGGATGGCGACATGAAAGGCAAGGAGCAACGCACCGGCCACCGCGAAACGGCCGGCGAGGAGGGGGATCGGATCGGCCCCACGGTCGTAGCCGAGCTTGGCAAGGATGGCCAGGGTTCCGAAGGCGGCTGCCGACATCAGGGCCAGCCCGATGCCTGCGAGGTTCGCTTCCCGAGAGGGCGCGGTGGTGGCCCGGGCGCGACTCACGAGGGCGTCTCATGGACGGTGTCGGCTACTATGAAAGCTCCGAAATCACTCATTTCGGCTCCTGGAAGTGGGCTCCGTTCGCGCGCGTCGGCACCCGATCAAACTGGAGGAAGCGTGGAGGCCTGGTACCTGTACGTCGGCTTCATCGCCTTCGTGATCCTGATGTTACTGGTGGACCTCAAGCTGTTCCACGCGGAGGAACACGAGCCCACCGTCCGGGAATCACTCACCTGGGTCGCCATCTGGGTGATGCTCGCGGTCCTTTTCGGTCTGGTCGTTCTCGCGTGGAAAGGCCCGACGGCGACCGGCCAGTACTTCGCGGGCTACCTCATCGAATATTCGTTGTCGGTCGACAACATGTTCGTCTTCATAGTGATCTTCAGTTACTTCCAGGTTCCGCGCGCCTACCAGCACCAGGTTCTCTTCTTCGGGATCCTCGGCGCGATGGTCTTCCGCGGCATCTTCATCGGGGCGGGCGTCGCCTTGATCCAGACCTTCGAGTGGGCGATCTACGTTTTCGGCGCGTTCCTCATCTACACGGCATTCCGTATCGCCAAGGGAACCGAGGACGTACATCCGGACCAGAACCCGATCCTGAAGCTTTTCCGGCGGCGTTTCCCAACCACCTCGGAGTTCGACGGCCAGAAACTGTACACGCTCCAGAACGGCAAACGGCTCGCGACTCCTTTGTTCGTGACGCTCCTCTTCATCGAGGTGACTGACATCGTGTTCGCGGTCGACTCGATCCCCGCGATCTTCGCGGTGACGCGCGATCCATTCATCGTATTGACCTCGAACGTCTTCGCCATCCTCGGCTTGCGCGCGCTCTACTTCTTGTTGGCCGGGAGCATGGACCGTTTCCATCTCCTCAAGTACGGCTTGGCGGTCATCCTCGGTTTCGTCGGCACGAAGATGCTGCTCGAAGCGGCGAGTTTCCATATCCCGATCTGGCTCTCGCTCATCGTGATCGTGGGCGTCCTCATCACGACGGCCGTGCTCTCGCTCAAGATCGAGCCGAAGGAAACCAAAGAGGACCTTCCGCAGGACGCCGACGAGACGATCTTCAAGAGCGACTAAAGGCGCCCGCTCCTGTCGACGTCCCACGAGGTCGCTTGTCCCAATGGACGCAGAACGATCTCATCGATGTTCACGTGAGGGGGCCGGGTCGCGGCCCAGGCCACGCAGTCGGCGATGTCCTCAGCAGTTAGCGGCGTTAACCCCTCATAGAGTTTCTTCGCTTTCTCCGTATCGCCGTCGAAGCGCACCACCGAGAACTCCGTCTCGACCATGCCGGGCGCGATCTCGGTAACGCGCACGGGCCGACCGAGCAACTCGAGACGGAGCGTCCGCGTCATCGCATATAGAGCGTGTTTCGAAGCCGTGTATCCACCGCCGCCGCGATAGGTCTCGCGACCTGCGGTCGATCCGATGTTGATGATGTGGCCATGTCCCGAAGCTTCCAGGTTGGGCAGCAACGCTTGCGTGACCCGCAATACGCCCATCACGTTCGTGTCCCACATCAGGCGCGCCCGCTCCTCGTCCATCTCTTCGAGGGGGCCGAATCCGCTCGCCAGCCCGGCGTTATTGACGAGAACGTCGGCGTCCTCGATCGCATCGGCGAACGATTTCACGGACGAGAGGTCTGTCACGTCTAGTTCCAGTGCCCGGCCCCCGGATCGCTCGGCTACTTCTTGGAGCCGGTCTGCTCTGCGCGCTCCGAGCACGACCGAGAAACCCTCGGCGGCCAGACGCTCTGCGGTGGCGGCTCCGATCCCTGAGGAGGCTCCCGTGATGACCGCGGTTGAGTCACGTCTGTCGGACATGACACGATGTTTGCATGGATGAGCACAGAACAGTTGCCGTGCTCGGCGCGCCACTGGACCTCGGCGCGGCCCGACGAGGCGTCGACATGGGGCCGAGCGCCATGCGCTACGCCGATCTCGAGGGGATGCTGACGAAGCTCGGGATCGAGGTGGTCGACGGAGGGAACGTTTCCGCACAGATCCCCGAGGTCGCTTCCGTCGTCGACGAACACTCTCGTTACCTGCCGGAGATCCTGGCGACCTGCTCTCAACTGGCGCGCCGCGTTCAAGAGATCTCCGAGAAGGGTCAGATGCCGCTCGTCCTGGGTGGTGACCATTCGATCGCCATCGGCACCTTCGCCGGTCTGCACGCCGCGCATGGGCCCGGCGGCGTGCTGTGGGTCGACGCGCATGGGGACCTCAACCGCCCCGAGACGTCACCTTCCGGCAACGTGCACGGGATGCCACTCGCCACTGCCATAGGTCGCACCGGGTTCAAGCTCGACGGTTTCGACGAGCCACCGTGGGTCGACACTTCGCGCGTTGCCCTCGTCGGCATCCGGCAACTCGATGACGGCGAAAAGCAGCTCATCCGCGAGCTAGGACTTCATGTGTTCACCATGGCCGACATCGATCGGCGCGGCGTTGCCGAGGTCATGCGCGAGGCCGTCGAAGTCGTCAACGGTGACGGCTACGTGCACCTGTCACTCGATGTGGACGTCTGCGACCCGGAGATCGCGCCCGGCGTGGGAACGCCCGTTAAGGGAGGTCTCTCATATCGCGAAGCTCACCTCGCGATGGAGGTCATCGCCGAGGCCGACATCATCACGTCGATGGAGGTCGTCGAAGTGAACCCGATCCTCGACCTGGCCGACGCCACCGGCATCCTCGCGAACGAGCTCGTCGCCTCGGCCCTCGGCTCCCGCATCCTCTAAGGTTTTCTTTCCGGGTCGGAACGAGACCTCAGGGGCATCAAGCGAGAACGCCGGCGATGCCCGCAGAGCGAGTTCCGCAGCCGAAGGAGCGGAGATCGTCGCCGCGCGACGACGCAGCGACTGAGCGCGAGGACATGTCTGAAGCTCTAGGGCGCGCCGGCGGGCCGAGCGCCCCTACTTGGTTTCGTGGATGACTCGGCCCTCCATGCCGCCGGCGACGGTTACGACTTGGCCGGTGACGTGGCCCGACACTCGGTCGGAAGCTAGGGCCACGACGACACGCGCTACGTCGTTCGCCTCGCCCAGTTTCTGCAGGGCCATAGTGCGTTGGATGCGGGCAGGTTAGTCGGGGTCTTCTTCGAGCGCGCCGCGGGCCATCTCGGTCACGGTCCACCCCGGGCACACGACGTTGACCCGGCCCCCGGGCGCGATGCGCACGATCTCGTTCTTGAGGCTGAGAGCGAACCCCGACGCGAGCGCGCCCTTCGCGGCCGCGTAGTCCGAGTGATCGGCTTCGCCGAACAACCCTGCGGTGGAGCTGATGATGACGATGTTCCCCGCCTTAGTCGTTTCGACGTGGCGTAGGAACGCGCGACAAGTAAGGAAAACGCTGTCGAGGTTCGCCGCGATCGTGCGGCGCCAACGGTCGTACGACATCTCCCATAGAGGCTCGACTGCCTCAGGCCAATCTCCGGCATTCGCGACCACGACATCGAGCCGGCCTAGGGCTTCGACGGCGCGTGGGATCAGCGAGTCGGCTTCACTCTCCACCGTCAGATCCGCTTGCAGCGCGACGCCGCCGAACTTCTCCGCCAGCCCTTCGGCCCGCTCTTTACTGCTGCGATAGTGCACCGCAACCTTCGCTCCCTCACCTGCGAAGGCCTCGACGAGAGCGCTGCCGATACCGCCACCGCCGCCGGTGACGAGGACTCCTTTGTTCGCAAGGTCGGTCTCCATAGTTCCGACGCTATCCTCACCGACGATGAAAGACGTCGGCATCGTCGGGATGCCCTATTCGGGCAAGTCCACCTTGTTCACCGCGCTCACCAGGTCGGGTAGCGCGGGAGGGCGCTCGAATCAGGCCGTCGTTGACGTTCCCGACGAACGGCTGGGAGTGCTCTCCGGCATCGAGTCCTCCAAGAAGGTCGTTCACGCGAAGGTTCGATTCGTCGACGTACCGGGGGGCCTGACTGCCCAAGGCATCGCAGAGTTCCGCCAAACCGACGCCTTGTTGATGGTGCTTCGCGGCTTTGGCGAGGACGCCGACCCCGTTAAAGAACTCGGCTCTCTCGAAGCGGAGATGATCCTCGCCGACCTGGAGAGCGTTGAGAGTGGCCTCGAGAAAGCCAAGAAGAAGGCGCGCTCGCAAGCGGACGCGAAGGTCGAGGCCGTCGTGCTCGAAGCCGCGCACCAACAGTTGGAGGGCGAGAAGCTCTTGCGCGATGCAGATCTCGACGGCGACGCGCTGAAGGTATTGCGCGGTTACGGCCCCCTCACGCTGAAGCCCTGGGTCGTCGTCGTCAACGTCGGCGAAGGCGAGGGCCTGCCCGAGGGCCTGCCCGACGACACGATCGCGATGAGTGCCGCGCTGGAAGCTGAGGTTGCGGGGATCGACGAGGCGGAGGCGAAGGAACTCCTCGAGAGTTTCGGCGTCGAAGAACCGGGGCTCGATCGCGTGATCGCGGCTTCTTACCGAGCGCTCGACCTCATCACGTTTCTAACGACCGGCGAAGATGAAACGAGGGCGTGGGAGGTGCGTCAGGGAGCGAAGGCTCCGGAGGCCGCCGGCGTCATCCACTCCGATCTCGAGCGGGGGTTCATCCGCGCCGAGGTCGTGGGCTACGACGAGCTCATCGAGGCGGGCTCGTGGGACAAGGCGAAGTCGAAAGGGACCTTGCGCGTTGAAGGCAAGGAATACGTCGTCCGGGAGGGCGACGTGATGAATATCCGCTTCGCGGTCTAGAGCGTTATACGTATCTGCGCTCATCTGCGGAACTCTGACCGGGCCGTCGACGTTTTACCTAAACGAGTCGAGTCGCTACTGTGGGCCGACGGAGCCTGGGGGCTCTCATCCGATCTGCTCTGAGGGGGGCATCAATGCATCTGGTTCGAAGATTTCGCAATGGAGTTCTGGCGCTGGCGCTGACGGGCGGCCTCGTTCTCGTGCCGTCGCTCGAGCGAGCGTCGGCGGCGTCGATCTGGACCGAGATCGCGTCCGGCACCACTCACACCATCACGGCGATCGAGTATCAGGCCGCCGACCGCTTCTGGTACGTGACCGACAGTGGCGAGATCTTCAAGA
>JAXDJP010000146.1:0-3068 GCA_034665645.1 Actinomycetota bacterium
CCCGACTCCGAAGGGCGCTCAGCTTCGCTCGTCGTCTGACACCGACCTCGTGGCCGCGCACATCGCCCGGTGCAACAGGGGCGACATGAAGGCCGCGATCCTCGAGGTACTTCCCAAACTCTCCGGCGCCTTCTCCTTCACGATGATGAACGAGAACCAAGTCTTCGGGATGCGCGACCCGCAAGGTTTCCGGCCCCTGTGCATCGGCCGACTCGACGATGGCGGTTGGGTCATCACGTCAGAGACGTGCGCGCTCGATCTCCTCGGTGCGCACTTCATCCGCGACGTCGAGCCCGGCGAGTTCGTGTGCGTCGACGAGAACGGACTCTCTAGCGAGCGCTTCGCCGCGGTACAGAACGCCGCTTGCGTGTTCGAACACGTCTACTTCGCGAGGCCCGACTCGCGCCTCATGGGGCAGAACGTCTACGCCACCCGCTACCGCATGGGGCAGCGTCTCGCGGAAGAGGCTCCGGTCGAAGCCGACCTCGTCATGCCGGTTCCTGAGGGTGGAGTGCCCGCGGCCCAAGGGTTCGCCCTCGCATCGGGCATCCCTTACGGCGAGGGCTTCGTGAAGAACCGCTACGTCGGTCGCACTTTCATCAAGCCAACGCAGGCAATGCGGCAACAGGGCATCCGCATGAAGTTCAACCCGCTGCGCGAGGTCATCGAGGGCCGCAAGCTCGTGGTCGTCGATGACTCGATCGTGCGCGGCAACACGACACGCCAGCTCGTCGCGATGCTGAAGGACGCAGGAGCGCGAGAGGTCCACATGCGCATCTCCTCACCCCCGATCAAGTGGCCGTGCTTCTACGGGATCGACATGCCCGATCAAGACAAACTCATCGGCTCGCATATGAGCGTCGACGCGATCCGCGATCACGTATCGGCCGAGTCGCTCGCCTACCTGTCGGTGGACGGCATGATCGCCGCTACCGAGATCCCCGCCGAGAACTTCTGCACCGCGTGCTTCACATCCAATTACCCGATCCCCGTCCCGGCAGATCAGCTCCGCTCCAAGCACGTCCTCGAGGGCCCCGCGGCTCCCGCCCCCCGGCCGCTCCGGTAGCGACCTCCGCGCTTTCCGCTTCGCGCCCTTAGCGGGCTGAGCCGCTCAGAGGTCTTCGAAAATGCCGCTGAGGATCTTGCGCGACTCGCGAGGCGGCCACGCAATGACTTGCGTCTCGCGAGAGATGTTCTTTAACAGCACTTCCTCGGAAACCCCGGGCGGGTTCATGTCCGCCCACTGAGTCCGGTGCTCTCTCATAGCGGCACGGACGCGAGGAGCGACGCCCGAGGTGTCAATGGATATATCTATGTCTTCGTCCGGGACACCTCTTAGGTGATAGACGGTCTCGGGGTCCCAGGGCTCCAACCCATCAGCAACGCGCTTTCGGTTCCAGCGATCGATCATTGACTGACGGATCACTCCGTAGACCAATCTGCGCAGCCCAGGTCCGCCATCTCCGGCCACCTGATGGAACGCCTCCGTCGTCGCGCGACCGATCGCGATGTGATCGGGGTGGCCCGTGATGCCGTCGGGTCCAAAGGTCGCGACCACGTCAGGTCGCTCTTCGGCAAGGATCTGTGCGATACGCGAGACGAGCTCTTCAGGATCGACCTCTTCCAGCCCGCCATCGGGGTAGCCCAACCATTCATGTCGCTCGGGCACTCGGCCCAAAGCGATCCATGCCCGGCGATCTTCCTCTCGTCGCACGCTGCCTAGGGTTTCGGGGGTCGCTCCGCTGCCCTCCGCGATCGATCCCCTCTCCCCGTCGGTTGCGTGGACGAGGACGAATCGAAAGCCGTAGTCCTCCACATGCATGGCGACTATCGACGAGATCCCATAGGCGTCGTCGTCGGGATGCGCCACGATGGCTGCGAATGTCCCCGGGGTCATTTCGAAAAGGCTATGAGCATGCTTGACAACATGAGGCGCGTTCTATGTAATCAGGTTATGACTACATCAGAGGCGACTCACGTAATCAGCGGTCCTGAGGCCGCGGATCTGGCAGGCATCACCTATCGCCAGCTCGACTACTGGGCCCGGCAGGGGTGGCTGCAGCCGTCGGTGGACCGGGGCCGGGGACGCTCGAACCGCCGGCTCTACAGCGTCGACGACGTGATCAGGTTGGCGGCCCTGGCCCACCTAGGCCGCACGAAGGCCGATGTGGGGGCGCTCGCTCCCCTTCTAGGGGCGCTCGAGATCGCCGATGGCGACGTCTTGATCGTGGCCGGACCAGAACCATCGGTCGCCACGGTCCCGGCTTCAGCTCTTAGAGACCACGTAGCAACTGGGGAGCCGTACCGAGTGTTCGACCCGTCGCGCTTGCGCCGACGGTTGGCAGACATCACCGGGGGCGCGGCGGAGCAAGAGCCGCGCGATGAGAGGAGAACGGCATGAGCCTTGACGACGCACGGTTGTTCACGTTGCCGCCGGCAGCGGAGCCGTACGAAGGAGACCTGCCGGCGCAGGGAGCCGACTTCCAGGCGCGAGCTTCGGCCGAGGGGGCGGACTACGACGAGATCGCGTTCGAGTTCTTGGAACTAGCGGGTGGGACGGTGGAGCGCGTCCATCACTTCGCCAGCATCCCCGTGGACGCCATCGTGACGGGAGCGAACGGACGAAGGTTCCTCGTCGCCGCTCACGGGACGATCGACGATCACGCTCAGTCCGGACTGCGGCGCGTCGAGACCGTGCACAAGGCAGGTCACCGCGCGTTCCTGCTTCCGGAGGACGCTCCGCCGCTGATCGTTCTGACATCGCACCTCCCGCGCGGCGGGACGCAGCCCGCGGTTTACCTCGCGCGTTCTGCGGCGCGCATCTTCGACGTGATCGCGACGAAGGGCGACCTTCGCGGGTTCACGCGCCTCAAGACATACCTGACGCAGGATCCGGCGCTCGATGAGCCGCTCGACGCGGCGTGGCGCGTCCTGGCGCAACAAGGTGACCTTCTGGAAGACGGAGGGCGGGACGATGCGTGAGCGACGCCCCGAGGACTGGCGCAAGGACCTCGCCAAGCGCCATCACATCGAGGCCAAGGTCGCCGGCAGGCTGGCGGCCCATCCTC
>JAXDJP010000147.1:0-3820 GCA_034665645.1 Actinomycetota bacterium
ACGCCCAAGGATCCCAAGAAGCCGACGCCCGATCGTTATCAGTCGAGCGACGCGGTGCCCACCGCGAAGTGGAACGCCTATGCCTCTGTGATAACCGGCGCCACGACGGCGCATCCCAAGATCGTTACCGGGAAGGTCAGTCACCGCGTCATCCACACCGGAAACATCTGCACTCAGGGAACGACTTGCGCCGCCACGGTTCCCGAGAAGGATCGTTCGTTCGCCGACATGACGGATGTGAGCTTCGACGAGCGCGGCCGTCTCGGCGTCGTCTATATGGACAACAACAGCGCGATGCAAACCCCTGCCGATAAGGCGGCGCCTCGCCTTGGGCCGTTCGTTTTCTGGGCGAGGCAGACGTTCGGTCCGACCCTTCGAGCGGACAAGCCCTCCATCAACCAACACGTGAGAAAGAATCGGACGTCAGATCCGACCGGTGACGCGACGTGGCCCAACGTTCAGGGCGCGGCCAACCTCGACGGGCTGGACCTGACGTCCGCGAAGGTGTGCCGTAAGCGGAAAACGCTCGTTGCGAAATTCGGGTTGGCGAGCGCCAAGACCGAAGCGATGCGGGCCGCGTTCGACGGGTACACCGGCGTGGTTATGGCCGAACCTCCGGCCGAGCGCCTTCAGTACGTCGTTCGCTTCGCAACCCAGAAGCAGGTGTTTCATCTGTCGGCCGAGTTCTTGCCCGACGGAACGCTCAGCTATTTCGGCGGGAAGATGAACGACAACGACAAACTCACGAATGGAGTGTCCATGCTGGGGGCCGGCTATCACGCCGACGAAAACATCAAGGTGAAAGGCGCCTTCAAGGGGAACGTCGTGACACTGAAGACGCCCCTCAAGTCGTTCAAGTTCAAGAAGAACAAGAGGCTCTTCAGTGCCACTGCGTTCGGTATGGCCGGTCCGGCGGAGGCCAACGAAACGACGATCCTTCGCACGATGCGAACGGTCGACGCGACGCCTCCCTTCGATGTCCGCTTGAGATCTTGCTAGGCCTCAAGCCGCCGCGTCGGGGAGAAGTGTGAACTCGTAGATGTCCCCGATGGCGTCGAACCCCAGGCGGGCATAGAAGTCCTTCGGCCAGTCGTCCGCGTCCGCGACCAGAAAGATGAGCTGGTGACCTTCCGTGACGGCTGTTTCGATAGCGCGGCGCACCACGGCGCTGGAGAGCCCGCGCTTACGTTGCGGTTCTAGCGTTCCGACGTCCTCGATCTGGGCGATCGTTCCGTCGGAGTAGAGGTCGCAGAAGGAGACCGGACGGCCGTCACTTTCGGCGGCGAAATTGCGCACGCGCACGGCCTGGGCCGTCACCGTGCGCGCCGCCACGAGCTGTTCCACGACCTCCTTCTTCAGGCCACGTGGCGGCGCCGGCTGCCATCCGTAGTAATCGCGACGGCCTTCCGCGATCTCGTCCTCCCCGTATTCACGAACGTGCGGGAGGTCGTTCGCGGGGGGAAGGGGGCGGTGAAGTGCCATGACCACAAGCCGGTCCGAGAGCCACCCCCGTTCGCGGAAACCCGCCACGAGACGCGCTCCTGCCGGCCCGTGGTTGACCAGAACCCGGCGGTGACGAAGGCCGTAAGCACTCTGAGCCGCGTGCGCGGCCGCGATCAGATCGTCGGCCGTGGCGTGAACGTCGGGCGGCTCGACCCGGAGGAAGTTGAGTGAGTAGACGTCGGGGAACCGGAGGTTCGTGATCGCGACGCCCAACGGGACGCGATCGAGGATCTCGGCCCCGCGGTTCTCGACGCCCTCCATGAATGCGATGGCGCGTCGTAACTCGTCGGCGTACTTATGACGTCCCGAGCCTTCGCCGGTCAAGTGTTACTTCGAGATCCCGCGCTTACCGCGGCGCAGATAGCCTCCGCGACCTCGTCGGTCTTGGCCGCCGGGCCCAGGGGTTTTAGGTCGGGGGGACGCACCTTGCCCTCGGCGAGGACGGTGCCGACGGCACGTTCGACGCGATCGGCCTCACCCCCGAGTCCGAGGTGGCGAAGCATCAGGGCCGCGGACAGGATCATGCCGATCGGGTTCGCGACGCCCTTGCCGGCGATGTCGGGCGCCGAGCCGTGTGTGGGTTCGAAGACGGCGTACTCCTTGCCTAGGTTCATCCCCGGCGCTACTCCGAGACCGCCGACGAGCCCGGCACAGAGGTCCGAGATGATGTCGCCGTAGAGATTGGGGAGAACGATCACATCTAGGTCCTCGGGATGCCATGCAAGCCACATCGCCATCTCGTCGACCTGCATCGCCTCGAACCCGACTTCGCGGTAGCCCTCGGCCAGCTGTTGCCCGGTTTCCAGCCATACCCCGTCGGAGTGCTTCATGATGTTCGCTTTGTGTCCCAGAGTCACCTTGCGCCGGCGGTGACGCTTCGCATACTCGAAAGCGAACTCCACGATCGCCCGCGTCGCCGACACCGAGATCGGTTTGACCGACACACCGGCATCCTCCGCGAGCGGGAAGTTGTGCATGTATTTAAGGAAGCCGCGCAACTTGGCCAGTTCGGCCGAACCCTTCTCGAACTCGATCCCCTCGTAGAGATCCTCGGTGTTCTCGCGCACGACCACGATGTCGATGCCGTCATAGTGCGACGGGACGCCGGGGAAGAGCCGGCAGGGGCGCACGCTGGCATAGAGGTCCAACTCCTGTCGCAAGGCGACGTTTATCGACCGGAATCCGGTTCCGACCGGGGTCGTGACCGGTCCCTTCAGAGCCACCTTGTTCGTGCGGATCGAATCGAGCACGTGCGGGGGAAGGGGGTCGCCGTGACTCTCGATGGCGACTATCCCGGCTTCCTGCACGTCCCACTCGATCCCGACGTCGAGGGCGTCGATGACGCTGCGGGTGGCCGCGGATACCTCGGGGCCGATCCCATCTCCCGGTATGAGGGTCACTCGTGGCATGAGGAAGAGGGTAAACGCGGGTCCGGTCGCCGCAGAAGCATGAGTGCGCGAAACAATCGCGGCTCGGCAGGGGTCAAGACGGCCTTCCTTTTGATAGCTTCCAGCGCGTCCGGGCGCGGTCCAGATGGCCCGGCGCAGGCGCGACCAGCGTCCAGAGGCCGAGTGGGAGAAGGGGGAATCCGTGGCTGTAGCAACGCGTTCCGGCGGGCTCGACGGTTATTTCAAGATCGGGGAGAGGGGCTCGACCGTCAGGACCGAGGTCGTTGCCGGTTTCACGACCTTCATGACGATGGCCTACATCCTGTTTCTCAATCCGATCATCCTGAACACTCTGCCGGACCGAAACGGTTTGCAGCTTTCCATCCCCCAGGTACTAACGGTTACGGCACTCGCAGCAGGAATAACGACGCTGGCGATGGGTCTGTACGCGAACTATCCGTTCGCTATCGCAGCGGGACTCGGGTTGAACGCCGTCGTTACCTTTCAACTAGTCGGCACGTACCAACTCACGTGGCCCGAGGCGATGGGTGTTGTCGTGCTCGAGGGACTCATCATCTTGGTGCTCGTACTCACGAAGTTCCGGCAGGCCGTCATGGACGCGGTCCCTTTGCCGATCAAACTCGCTATCGGGGCAGGGATAGGTCTTTTCATAACGATCATCGGGCTCGTCGATTCGGGTTTCGTCACATCGACGACGCTTCAGGCCCCCCCACTCCAACTCGGAACGAACAACGAACTGCGGGGTTGGCCGATCCTGATCTTCATCGTCGGCTTGCTTCTCATCATCTGGCTCTACACGAGAGGCGTTAAAGGCGCACTCCTGATCGGGATCCTCGCGGCGACCGTTCTGGCCGTCATCGTCAACGAGGCCTTCCTGGATGGAGCGGGCTTCGGATCCGCGGCCAACT
>JAXDJP010000148.1:0-7196 GCA_034665645.1 Actinomycetota bacterium
AAGTGGAGATCCGATGGAGCGTTTAGGCGAACTGAGAGAAAGCGTACGCAGCGGGCATTACAGCGTCCCTGCACGAGCCGTTGCGGAGGCGATCCTCCGGCGCATCATCCATCCGAGCCTCGGTCTGCAAGACGGCTGGACCGATCTCACCGAGACGGGAGGAGCCCTCTGATGGTCCTCGCAAGACAGATCCACTCGCAAACCCCGCGCACCTCGCCCTCGAAATCGAGCCGCCGGCGCTCCGGGATCCTGGCCTTGTTGGCCGACGCATGGACGACCTGTCCGGCCGATAGGTCACGCTCGCACGAACAACACGCCTCCGGTACACGCTCCCGCAGTTAACGCATCACTCCCACAGGCCGCGGATCGGAGCCGCCGGCGCTCTCGTTCCCAGAACGGCCTCAACCATCCGCGTCGTGCGCACGGACGCCCTCACGTCGTGAACACGGACCATCACCGCGCCTCCCGCAACCGATAGGGCAACGAGAGCGAGAGAGCCCTCGAGTCGTTCGTCGACCGGGAGATCCAAGCTCTCGCCCACGATGTCTTTGCGCGAGGCGGCGATGAGAACGGGCCCGAACCGCACCAGCTCCGGCAACCGCCGCATGAGCTCGAGGGACTGGAACGTGTTCTTGCCGAAATCGAGGCCGGGATCGAAGAGGAGTGACGACCGAGGCACCCCGGCCCCCTCAGCGAGCGAACTCAGCCTCGACCACTCTTCGGTCACGGCTCCCACGACGTCCTCGTAGCGGGGGTTGAGCGGCCGGCCGCGCAGCTGACCGCCGTGGTGCATAAGGACGAGACCTGCTCCTGCTCTCGCACAAACGGATGCGAGCTCAGGATCCGTCAGGCCCGATACATCGTTCACGATCGCCGCCCCCGCCGCGATCGCGTCGGCCGCGACTTCAGTGCGAGACGTCTCGACCGAGATAGGAATCGCGACGGTGCTCGCCAAGCGCTCCACCAAAGGGAGGAGACGCTCCCGCTCCTCTTCTGGGGTCACCGGCGCTCCGGGACCGGCTTTCACTGCGCCAACATCGAGAACCTCCGCGCCCTCGTCCACCATGCGAAGGGCGTGGTCGACCGACTCCTCGAGCCCGGTGCGACCGCCGTCGAAGAAAGAATCGGGGGTCCGATTCAAGATCCCCATGACGATCGTGTGATCGAGGGATAGCTCGCCACGCGCGTGACCGAATCTCATTCGACCTGCAGGGGCGCGGACTTGCGCGCCGTAGAAACGAGATAGATGCCCGCAAGGATCGCCGCGCCGCCGGGGTAAACGGTCCACGATGGAACCTCCGAGAAAAATATGAACGCGAGGGTTATCGCGATGATCGGCTCGCCCATGATCGCGACGGTCACGGTCGTCGCGTCCAAGTCGGATAGAACGAGGTTGATGACCGTGTGTCCCAGGAGTTGGGGCCCGACGATCAAGCCGCAGATGGCGAGCCACGTTCGGGCCCCATAGCCGGCAAGGGACGCGCCGCTAACGAGACACGCGATCAGGAGCAGGACGGCCGCCACCGCGTACGTGATGACGGCGTACTCCATGATCCCCAGTCTCCGGCGAGCCAGCGCTCCGGCCATCGCGTAGCCGCCTGCGGTGGCCCCGCCCAGAAGAGCGAGAGCGTTGCCATCGAGGGACGATCCCCCGAATCCCGTCCCGCCGACTATCGCGGTCCCGGCGAGAGCTATCGCCAGGCCGACCCACCCGGCGGTCGGCAGTCGCTCACCGAACAAGAACCGAGCCGCCAGGGCAACAAAGATCGGCGACGCGGACACGAGCAGCACGGACGACGCCACGGTCGTCAACCCGAGAGAAGTGATCCACGAGGCGAAGTGGACCGCCAGGAACACGCCGGCGATCGCGGGCAATCTGAATGCCTCACGCTCGAGGCCCTTCATGCGAGGACGTGCGAAGGGGAACAGAAGGGCGGCCCCGGCCGCGCAACGCCAGAACGAGATGGCGAGGGGATCGGCGTCGGTCGCGTACCTGATCAGGATCGCGGAGGTAGATGCAGCAGACGTGCCCAGCGCCAAGAGCGCCCACGGCACCCAGGGGGCCCGGTGCGAGAGGCCTACGGGGCGCGCGACCCTGTTTGCCTGCCCCATGCGGGCTAGCCTAAAGGGCGATGACCGAGGGCCGACCAGAGATCGCAGTGGGCGCGATCGTCGTGGTCGAGGGCCGATTGCTGATGGTTAGGCGCGGCCACGAACCGAACAAAGGGCTGTGGACCGTTCCCGGCGGTCGGGTGGAGCGCGGCGAATCCCTCGAGGACGCCGTCAAGCGAGAGATCCGCGAGGAGACCGGCCTCGCGGTTGAGGTAGGCAGGCTGGCCGGTCACCTCGAGTACATAGGTGAGCACCATCTGGTGATCCTGGATTTCCTGGCGCAGCCGCAAGATGGTTCCGAGCCGGTAGCCGGGGACGACGCTGACGAGGTCAGGTGGGTTCCCCTCGACGAGATCGCAAACCTCGACTGCACGCCGCGGTTCGTAGAGCTCCTTACCGAGTGGGGCGTGCTCCCTTAACCAGCGTCTAGCAAGCGAACAGCGCGATCAGGTCGTTCTCGTGAACCGTTGAACCGGCGACCGGCGACGTTTCGACCACGGTCGTCCCTCCCTCACACGCGCCGGTGCGGCGAACGCTGACGCGAAGACCTTTAGAGGTGAGTAGCGACGACGCCGAGTCGACGTCTATCTGACGCACGTCGGGCAGGGTCAGCTCTTTGAACTCGGGACCCCGCGACACCATCACCTGGACATCGCCCCCCTTCGGCGCGATCGACGTTCCGAGCGGCGACGTGGAGATAACGGCTCCCTCCTCGACGTCGTCGGAGTACTGACGAACGACGATCGGGACGAACCCGGCGTCCTTCAAGACGCGCTCGGCCTTGGCTACCTTCATCCCGTCAACGGATGGCACCTCGATCGACTGCGGGCCCTTGCTGACGACGAGGTCGATCTACGTCCCCCACTCGACCCTGTTATTCGCGATCGTCTGGCCCACGACGGTTCCCACTTCTGCGTCATCGAATCTCTCCGTTACTTCGCCGCGCTCCAGGTGATTCGCCCGCAACTCTTTCTCGGCGTCCTTCAGGGACAGGTCGATCAGATGTGGCACCGCGACGAGCGGTAGGCCGCGCGACACCACGACGCCGATCGACTTACCTTCGAGCAGCACCCCGTCGGCGGGGTCCTGGGAGATGATGTCGCCCTCCGGGACAGCGGCATTCCGTTTCTGCGCCAAGATGTCGACGCTCAACCCCACGGCCTCGGCGCGCGCCTTGGCCGCGTCGAAGGAGAGGCCCTTGAGCGAGGGCACCTCGACATCGTGCGGTCCGAAGATCGCGCTTGCGGCCTTGACTCCCCCGCCGAGCAACAGCAGCAGGACGACGGCGAGGAACGCGGTCCTGACGAGACTGCCCTTTCCACGTTTCTTCATCGAGCGGCGCGGCGCGAAGCGCGTCACCTCGAGATCCGGCAGCTCGACCTCGCCCGTTACCTCGGCCAGGAATTCCTCAACGGGGGCCGCGTCGGGTTCTTCGGGAAGATCGAGGTGACGTAGGGCCCGCGCCATCTCGCCGGCGCTTGCATAGCGGTCGGCCGGATCGAGAGCGCACGCCTTGAGCACCACCGCGTCGAGCGCGTCGGGCAGCTTCGTCTCGAGAGACGAAGGCGCCACAGGAGGTTCGACCGCGCGTCGCCGCAGCAGCTCGGCCCCGGTCCCACCTTGCGGCGGCGATCCGATCAAGAGTTCGAACAGCAGAGCTCCGGCCGCCCAGATGTCCGACGCCATCGTCGCTTCTTCGCCGGAGGCCTGCTCGGGCGATAGGTAACGGAGCGTTCCCAGGATCGCCCCGCCCGGATGCGATCGTTCTACGTCGGCTATGGCGGCGATGCCGAAATCGGCGACCTTCACCTTTCCGTCGCGTGCGATCAGGACGTTTTCCGGCTTGACGTCGCGATGGATAAGGCCGCGCGCGTGCGCCGCCTCGAGCGCGTCACATACCGACGCGGTAACGGCCGCAGCACGTATCGCCGGCAACGGTCCGCGGCCGACAAGTACGTCGCGCAGGTCCGTCCCCGCCACGTACTCCATGACCATGTAATAGATCGAGTCGTGCTCGCTGCCCCAGTCGTGAACCTGGACGACGTTGGGATGACTGAGGCGAGCGGCTGCCCGCGCTTCGGCCTTGAAACGTTGCACCAACTCGGGATCGTGAGCCAACGATTGCTGCAAGACCTTCACGGCTATGGCGCGGTCCAGAAGAAGGTCGTGCCCGCGGAAGACCTCGCCCATCCCGCCCCCGGCGATGCGCGAGATGATCCGGTAACGCCCGGACAGCGTCTCTCCAACGATGTCGCGGAGGACCTTCATGCGCCCCCGCCGTGATCGTGAACGAGGTGATAGTCGAAGCGTTCCTTCAATACGGATAAGTCGCGGGCGACCTGTTGGGCCTCGGCGAGCGCGCTTGCCGCTTCATCCGAGGCAGAGCTGCGCGCCGTGCGGATCTCCGCCCGGACCTTCTTGAGGGACGCCCACAACCGACCGGAGATGTCGTCGAGCTTGCGCGTGACCCCCGCTGCGGCGTCGTCCGCTCCGCCCAGGGCGGCCTCCAGCTCCCCCACGCGGGCGCGCAGGGAGCTCACCGCTGCCACGGCTCGAGCTGCCTCGCGTTCGGCCTGCTCGACCCGCTCCGTCGCCGCCGTGTCGTCCGCGCGGCCGATGCCGCAAGAGGCGGTTAGGGGCAGGATGAGCAGCAACGCCGCCGCCATCCGACTCATGGGTCGAATCGTCACACGAGCCTCCCCGGGCCCTGTGGCAATCTGTGGATAAGGTTGCCCTCGGTAATTAACTCTTCTTCTCAATAGTAACAATAGACAACTTACACCTCAAGAGTGGCGGCCAGCGGACGATGATCCGAGGCGTGCGTCGCGAGCGTCCAGGCCCGGGCTATCCGCCCACCCCGCACGAGGATCCAATCGATCTGGTGCCGCGGCCACGCGGCGCTGTGCGTGAGGTGCCTCCGGCCGTCGCCGCGGAGCCCCGCGGCCCGGAGGGGCCCGAGGCAGCGGCCCGTCTGGTTCAGATCGCCCAACACGACGAGCGGTGGGGACAGCTTGCGGGCGATCCCGGCGAGGGCGTTCAACTGGAGCCGCTTCGCGCCCCGGTGGGTGGAGAGGTGGGTGCACAGATAGGTCGTTCCCTCCGAGCGAGCCCACACGGCCCACCGGGGTTCGGGATCAAGTTCGGCCCCCGGGAGCCTCTCCCGCTCGACCGCGACCAACGAGGGGCCGGCGAGCGCGATCCCGTACTCACCGCTCCCGATCCCTAGGGTCGGACAGAAATGCATCTGCATGCCGAGACGATCCTCGAGGAGCGACACCTGGTCGACGGACCCCGAACGAGGGACGCTTCGGTCTAGTTCCTGCAGGGCCACGATCGAAGCCCCCGTCGCTTCGATCACCGCGGCCGTCCGAGAGGGATCGACGCGATCGTCGAGGCCGCGGCAATGCCTCACGTTGAACGTGGCCACCCGCACCCGCCTCATCTCGCCCAGCCTAGGGGCGCGACTGTCGAAAGATACGGATAAGGCTGTGCGACCATGGTTCGGATATGAGCGACATCCCCGCCGGTGGCGGAACCTCCACGATCGACGGATCGGAGGAGACGTACTGCTACGGGCACCCCAAGGTTCCGACGAGGCTCCGCTGTACGCGATGCGACAAACCGATCTGCGCGCGCTGTGCCGTGCCGGCTTCCGTGGGTCAGCACTGCGTGTGGTGCGTAGCCGAAGCGCGCAAGAGCGCGCCCAAGGTCCGGACCGCGATGCAAGCGAACGCTCCGGTCGTACTGGCGATCATCGTCATCAACGTCATCGTGTGGATCGGTCAGAACCTCACCCTGCACACGGCAGGCGCCGGCAACATCACGAATACCTTCGCGTCGTTCCCGCCATACATAGCCCGCGGAGAGTGGTGGCGACTACTAACTCCGATGTTCTTGCACGCTCCGCTCGGCGAGCAGTTCGGGATCTTCCACATCCTGCTGAACATGTACATCCTCGGCGTCTACGGTCCGAACGTCGAGCAGGCATTCGGAAAGATCCGATTCCTCGCCATGTATCTGATCGCCGGCTTCATGGGCGGTGCCGCCTCGTACGCCTTCGGACCCTGCGCGTCCGTCGGTGTCGGGGCATCCGGAGCGATCTTCGGGATCGTAGGCGTCTTGTTCGTGTATCTCTACCGGCGCCGCACGTCGACGTTCCTCGCGGCGTACATGCGAAACCTCATGCTGTTCATCGGCATCAACCTGGTCTTCGGCTTCGCCGTTGCGGGCATCGACAACTTCGCCCACATCGGTGGGCTCGCCGGCGGGATGATGTTAGGTGCCGGCTTCGACCGCGGCGCGGCCGGACAACAAACCACGAAGGTTCAGGTCGTGACGGCGGTCCTGGTGACGGCACTCGGTGTCGCCCTCGTTATGTGGCGAACCGCTAACTTCACTTGCGGTTGAGCTAGCCGGACGCCACCTCGACCTGGCCCCCTTTGATAACGGCTTCTCCGTCGGGGTTGTACGTCTCGAACGAATAGACGTCGCTGCCGTGCCCCCCGGACTCGCGCCAGAACCTCGTCGTTAGTTCCTGTCCCGGGAACACCGGCTTCGAGAGGCGCACGAAAACCCGTTTGATACGCGTCGGGTCCCCGGACGCGAGACCGTTGACGGCGCCCTTCGCGGCGATCGCCATCGTGCACATCCCGTGAACGATGATCCCCGGGAGACCGGCCATCTTGGCCGTGTTCTCGTCGGTGTGGATCGGGTTGTGGTCGCCGGACGCATCCGCGTACCGGTGCGTTTGATCGTCGTCGATCTTCGTTGTTTCCTCGTACGCGACCTCGCCCCGATCATTTTGCGTCCCTGCGGACGGAGACTTCGCTCCCCCGCCCCCGCCCTTTCCTCTGATGAACATGATCCCGCGCACCTCGACGGCCAGATCGCCGTTCTGATCGATCAGATCGGTCTTCAGCGTGAGGGTCTCACCTGATTCCTTCTGTTCGATCGATTCCACCTCCGTTGCGAACGTCAACGTGTCGCCCACGCGAAGTGGCTTGTGGAAGATGTGCTCCTCTGACCCGTGCACCAGCCTCAAGAAGTTCACTTGGAGGTCGGGATCGAAAAGGGCGCTCGCGAAC
>JAXDJP010000149.1:0-18715 GCA_034665645.1 Actinomycetota bacterium
AACCCGACGCCGAAACCGCCGCGCTGGCTCGCATCGAATTGAGCCGGGTTCACGACGCACTCGGCTATCTGACGGCCCCCCAGCGTTCTGCCCTGCTCGCGGAAGTAGGAGTCGGGACGGTCGTTAAAGAGAGCCCCGCGGCCGAAAAGATGCTTCGATTCCGAGCCCGCAAGAGACTCCGTGGCATCCTCGATGGTGCATCGGGCTTCGCGGGCTTAGTAGGGGTCGCGACTCATCGATCGGTTCGAGCCGTGAAGAAGTGGGCGGGGGGCGGAGAGCAACTGGCCGCCTACGCGCCGGTGGCAGCCGGCGTCCTCTGCATGGCGGCGTTGAGCGGCGCCTCGTGGGCGCCTCCCGTCAACTCGGACTCGTCGCTGGAGGCCTCGATGCCCTACCGGCTCGTGACCTTCAATGACTTGGCGACGACGACGGCCTTCCGGAACGTCGGGTCTTACGTGACGACCGCCGAAAGGACTTACGCGGTGCCCGCCGTCGCGACCTCACAAGGAAGCACACCGAGTGGCACCGGCCCGCAGGGAGGAACGTCACTACAAGGGGTGCAGGTAGACGATCCTCACGCCTCGGTCGGGACCGACGGGTACGAGTTGAGAGAGGTAGTCGTCGTCAGCGCGGCGGGACACAGCACGCGAACCTTCGTGGAGTCGCGGGCGCATCAAGACACGGACGGGATAGTGAGCGGGGGATGGGCCCGCCGCGGAACGATTCCCTCCGGGGTGGCGGAGCCGCGGGTAGTCGCGCAGCAAGAAGTGGACGGGCATCGAATCGTCACTCTCTCGAGCAAGCGCATCAAGCCCCCCCGCTAGGCGGCGGCGCACCGGGGGGCCGGATGTCCGTCAGATGTCTTCCTTTGCGAGTTTCGTAGCCAGCTCGGCGTTCGTTTTCGCCCCGACGAGTTGACGGAGCCTGGCCAACCTCCTGAAAACGCTGCGTCTACTGAGGTGAAGTTGTAGTGAGATCTCGCTCGCGCCCGCGCCGCGGGCCGCAAGTTGCGCCACCGCTCTTTCCTCGGCCTCGAGGACGTCCCCGAGTAAGCCTTTGGTCGGTTGCAGGCGCTTGACGTCCGCGGCACTGAGGGGCATGAGGTAGACGGGGATCGATCTCCCTCGCCACTCGGGAGGCAAGGCCTCGGCAGCGATGAGGAACCAACCCGTCTCGTCGGGCGGTACCGAGCCCCGAAGGGGGAGAGGAGTGATCTCCGCTTCATGGTCCACGCCTATACATACGTGGGCGGGCGCTCTAGGTCACTCTCTGCCTGCGACCGTTTTTGTCGCACCGCCTCCTTATCGTCATCGCTATGACAAAAGATCGAAGCAACCAAGGTTTTCACGCGTGCGCCACTTGCGGCTACGCCTCACCGAAGTGGTTTGGCCGTTGTCCGGATTGTGGGTCGTGGGACATCGCTGCGCACGGTCCGGCCGGCGACCTCCAGCAGGCATCGACCTCGCTCGACGCTTCCTTGCGGACGCCCGGCTCGATCTCTACCGGCATCGAAGAGGTCGATCGCGTTCTAGGGGGCGGTTTGGTCGAAGGGGGTGTCGTCCTCCTTGCAGGGGAGCCCGGTATCGGGAAATCGACGCTCGTTCTTCAAGTCCTCGCGGGAGTCTCAGCCGCCGGCCGAAAGACCCTTCTCGCCACGGGCGAGGAGTCTCTCGCACAAGTCTCGAGTCGCGCGGCGCGCCTGGGTCTGCAAGACAAGGGGGTGGTCGCGACCGCCGCCGTCGCCGTCACCGCGGCGATCGCCGCGTCCGAGAAGGAACGACCGGAAGTGCTCGTCGTCGACTCGATCCAGACGCTTCACGACCCGGCGGTGGAACAGGCGCCCGGTTCGGTCCCGCAGGTTCGCGAATGCGCGGCGCGTCTTGTGAGACACGCCAAAGAGACAGGAACGAGCCTCGTCATCGTCGGACACGTCACTAAGGACGGCACGGTCGCGGGTCCCAAAACTCTGGAGCACGTCGTCGACACGGTCCTCTTCCTCGAAGGCGAGCGCACGGGGTCGATCAGACTCTTGCGTGTGATGAAGAACCGCTTCGGCTCGTGCGAGGAGACCGGAGTGTTCACGATGTCGGAGCGGGGTCTCGAGGTTGTGGCCGACCCCTCGTCGATGTTGCTGGCAGACCGTTGCGCTGGGATGGCCGGATCGGCGATCTTTCCCGCGCTCGAGGGCACGCGTCCCGTCCTTGCGGAGATGCAAGCGCTCGTAGCGAAGAGCAACGCCCAACCGGCCCGCCGCGTTGCGACCGGGATCGACGGTAAGAGGCTCGCTCTGATCCTCGCAGTGTTATCGGCTCGCACGGACCTCTCGTTCTGGGATCACGACGTCTACGTGGCTGCCGCTGGAGGCATCGCCGTCAAGGAGCCGGCTGCCGACCTTGCCGCGGCTGCCGCCCTCTACTCGACGATGTCCGACACGATCCTCGACCCCGGACTCGTCGTCGTTGGAGAGTTAGGACTCGGCGGCGAAGTGCGTCGAGTGCCGGCGATCGATCGCAGACTCGCCGAAGCCTCTCGGATGGGCTTCACCAGCGCGCTCGCGCCGCGCGGCGTAGAGCGACCCCCGCCGGGATTGCGTATCATCGAGGTCTCGCATATCCGAGATGCATTCGCGCATCTCGCAACGTTGACCGCTCGCCCTGAGGCCGTCGCCGCGGCGTGGTAAAATAGGGCGCACGCAGGACATTTGTAGGAATCCCACCGAAGAAGCGCATCAGCGCCGGTGGTCGAATCTTGAGGAGGTACTTGCCCAGTGAGCTTCAGCGTGGGCGACAAAGTCGTCTATCCGCACCATGGTGCCGCGATCATCGAAAAGCTCGAGAAGCGTGAGCTTTTCGGAGAAGAGCGTGATTACTTCATTCTGAAGCTGGCTTACGGCGAACTGACTTTGATGGTTCCGACCGACTCCACCGAGGAGGTTGGCCTGCGAGAGGTGACTCCGGCCAAGGAAGTCCCCAAGGTCATGAAGGTTCTGAAGAAGAACGAGCCCACCACGAACACGACGAACTGGTCCCGCCGGTTCAAGGCCAACGTCGAGAAGCTGCGCTCGGGCGACATCTATCAGGTAGCCGACGTAGTTCGGAGCCTCCACCAGCGCGACAAGGAGAAGGGGCTCGCGGCGGGCGAGAAGCGCATGCTCACCAAGGCTCGCCAGATCCTGGTCTCCGAGCTGACGTTCTCGAAAGATTGTGACGAGGAAGCCGCCGAGCAGCTACTCGACGAGGTCCTCGGATAGACCTTGGATCCCCGGCTGCGATCATCGCGGCCGGAGGAAGCGGCGAGCGTGCTCGCAGCGACCCGGGCGGCATGCCCAAGCAGTTTCAGCCCTTGGGGGGCCGCGCCTTACTCGAGTGGTCCGTCGACCTCTTGCGTGACGCGGGATGCACCCCTTTGTACCTCGTCGTTCCGGAGGACCTGATCCGCGACACGAAGCGTGGGTTCGAGACCTCGGAGTGCCGGATCATCGCGGGTGGTGAGCGGCGACAAGACTCCGTCTTCAACGCTCTCCAGGAGGTCGAGGCGGCGACCGTCGTCGTGCACGATGCCGCCCGCCCGCTCGCGACGATCGCGATGGTGCGCGATGTCGTAGGGGCTCTATCGAAATGGGATGGCGCGATAGTCGCCGTTCCGGCAGACGAAACCCTGAAGGTGGTCGATGGGGAACGCGTGACTAGAACGGTCGATCGTTCGACGATCTGGCAGGCGCAAACGCCGCAAGGGTTTCGGACGGAGGTCTTGCGCGAGGCACATCGCCGGGCGCGTGAGGAAGGGTTCCACGCAACGGACGACGCCTCACTGGTGGAGCAGGCCGGGGGGTCCGTAGCGGTCGTGCTCGGCGATCGAACGAACCTCAAGATCACGCGGCCCGAGGACTTCGATCTGGCGCAAGCGATCCTCGAGAGCAGGTCATGATCCGGATCGGTCAAGGAGTCGACGTCCACGCGTTCGATGGGGCGCGGCCTCTCATCCTCGGGGGAGTCGAGATCCCGGGTTCTCCAGGTTTGGGTGGACATTCCGACGCAGACGTCGTTTGTCACGCGGTCGCCGATGCATTGCTTGGTGCAGCTTGCGCGGGCGACCTCGGACAAAACTTCCCCGCTATCGAGCGGTGGCGGAACGTATCCAGCCTCGAGATACTGCGCGAGTCGCGGTTGCTCCTCGAAACGAAGGGGTGGCGCATCGGGAACGTCGACGCGACCGTCGTCGCCGAAGCTCCGAAGCTGTCCCCTTACGTTTCTGAGATGGCGCACAACGTCGCCGGAGTTCTGGGAGTGGCGGATGACGCGGTGAGCGTTAAGGCAACGACCACAGACGGCCTCGGGTTCGCGGGGCGCGGCGAGGGCATCGCCTGCTTCGCGGTAGCTCTGATCGAGCGGTCGTAGGGTAGCGGCATGGGGATCCGGATCAACAACACGTTGTCGCGGCGCACGGAAGAGTTGGAGCCGCGCGAGCCGGGCAAGATTGGCATGTACGTGTGTGGGCCGACGGTTTACAACTACGTGCACATCGGCAACGCAAGAACCCTTCTGTGGTTCGACTTCATACGCCGGTATCTGATCTACCGGGGGTACGACGTCAACTACGTGACGAATTACACCGACGTCGATGACAAGATCATCGAAAGAGCGAAGCTGGAAAAGGTGTCTCCAGACGCGGTCGCGCTGAAGTACACCACCGCCTTCGAGGCAGACATGAGAGCCCTCGGCGTGCAGCCCCCCGACCTCATCTCGAAGGCCACCGATCACATCAAAGACATGGTGGACGCGATCGAGGGACTTATCGAAAAAGGCGCCGCGTATGCCACCGGTGGCGACGTGTTCTTCTCCATCGATTCGTTCGAGGGCTACGGCAAGCTTTCGCATCGATCGTTAGATGACTTGAACGCCGGAGAAGAGAGGGTTGAGGCCCACGAGGGCAAGCGTCACCCCCTCGACTTCGCGCTGTGGAAGTCGGCCAAGGAGGGAGAGCCTGCATGGCCCTCGCCCTGGGGGCCGGGCCGTCCCGGCTGGCACATCGAATGCTCGGTCATGTCTACGAAATATCTCGGCATGGGGTTCGACATCCACGGCGGCGGAAGCGACCTCACGTTTCCTCACCACGAGAACGAGATCGCGCAAGCGGAAGCGCTTGCGGGCAGCGAACCGTTCGTGCGCGTCTGGATGCATGCCGGGATGGTCCAGATGGATTCGACGAAGATGTCGAAGTCCCTCGGTAACGTCGTCCTCGCAAAGGACAGCATCGAGCGATTCGGCGGCGAACAGGTTCGCTACTGGGCGCTGATGAGCTCTTATTCGAGTCAACCCGCTTTCAGTGAGGATTCTTTGGGAGACGCAGCGGCCGCCTACGACCGCTGGAAGACGTTCGATCACGCAGTGCGGCATGCCATCGGTGACGCGCCCCCCGCGCCCTCCCGCGTTCGGAGAGACATCGAGTCTCTGAAACCGACTGGGCCGGACGGCTACATCGCCCGGTTCATGGAAGCGATGGACGATGATTTCAACAGCGCGGGAGCATTCAGCGTCGTCCATGACCTCGTCTCAGAAGGCAATCGCCTACTCGCCAAGATCGGTGACGACGATGTAGCAGACGATCTGCGTGCACATGCGCAGGTGTTCGCCGAACTGATGGAAGTACTGGACTTTGACTTCGACGACGAATCTGCGGGGTCAGAGCTCGTCTCCGACCTAGTGCAGCTCTTGATCGACCTGCGCGAGGAAGCGCGGGCCGAGCGCGCGTTCGAGCGCGCCGATGCGATCAGGAAGCGCTTGTCGACGATGGGAGTGGTACTGGAAGACACCCCGTCCGGAACGAGATGGAAGGTTGAGGGTCCCTCGAGAGGCGCACCCACTGACTCCTAGAGGGACACAGGGCAGTCGGGGGCCGGCAGAGACGATCCTGTCGGGTCGGCGTCCGGTCCTCGAGCTTCTCCGTAATCACGGAGCCGCCGAGAAGATCTTCTTCGCAGAGGGCCTCGCCCCATCGAAGGTCCTCGGCGAGATCAGACGACGCGCGAAAGAAGTCTCGGTCCCGGTTGCCGTCGTTCCCAAACGAGAGATCGAACGCCTTGCCGGCGACGTGAATCATCAAGGTGTCGTGGCCAAAGCGGGGCGCTACCGGTACGCGTCGATCGACGACCTTCTGCACGAGACGAGTGCGCTCCTGTTCGTGGATGGAGTGACGGATCCGCACAACTTGGGGTCGCTCTTGAGAAGCGCCGACGGCGCGGGGTTCACGGGGTTGGTCGTGCCCGCTCACCGAGCGGTGGGAGTGACGCCGGCGGTACGGCGGGTGTCGGCGGGCGCAGCCGAGGTGGTCCGCGTCGCGAGGGTGGCGAACATGTCGCAAGCATTGGACGAAGCCAGGCGGGCCGGTCTGTGGATATTAGGACTCGATGAAAAATCCGAGCGGGATCTATGGGGGTCGGACCTCGCCCAACCCCCCGTCGGCTTGGTCCTGGGCTCGGAAGACAGAGGTATCTCCCGCCTGGTCCGGGAGCACTGCGATGACTTGGTCCGCATCCCGTTCTTCGGCAAGATCGGATCCCTCAACGTCGCGGTCGCCGGAGCCGTGGCGATGTTTGAGGTCGCTCGCCGGAGAGATTCAGCTAGGCTTTAAGAGAGCAGCGTGCCGCCCCCGCGATGACCGGCGCTCCCGGTCGAGGCCGGACGAAAATATGACGCTAGAGACGCAGGAAGTAACCGATGAAGAGCTCGTCGGTCTCGCTCGCACGGGAGACGACCACGCGATCGAGACCCTGCTGGGCAGGTACCGTCACTACGCCCGGGCGAAAGCTCGCTCCTACTTCTTGGCCGGGGCCGACAAGGAAGACATCGTTCAGGAAGGGATGATCGGGCTCTACAAAGCGATCCGAGATTTCCAGGCCGAGCGAAACATCGCATTCCGGTCCTTCGCCGAACTCTGCATGACCCGCCAGATCATCACTGCCATCAAAACGGCGACGCGCCAGAAACACGTTCCGCTTAACTCCTACGTGTCGCTGAACCGGCCCGCGTCCGACGACGAGGGTGACCGGACGCTCGGGGATTCGATCGCGGCGGACACCTTGGTGGATCCTGCGGACCTCGTCATCTCCGCGGAGGAAGTTGAGAACCTCCGGTCGTCCATGGGGCGATTGCTTTCGTCGCTGGAAACGCAGGTGCTTCAGTTGTACATGGACGGGAAGTCGTACCAAGAGATCGGCGACATCTTGGGGCGCCACGTCAAATCGATCGACAATGCGCTGCAGCGGATCAAGAAGAAGCTCGAGAGTCACATCCTCGCGCGCAGTGCAGAGGTCGCCGGCTGAGCCTTCGTTCCACCGAGCACGCCCTCCAAAGCGTTACCCTCACCCCAGGCTGGAGTAGCTCAGTTGGTAGAGCAGCCGCCTTGTAAGCGGCAGGTCGCAGGTTCGAATCCTGTCTCCAGCTCTGCCGCAAGAAAAGCGAACAAGGGAGTTCGGCTTGGTTGAAGAGCAGGGCGACAAGGGGCTGGGCACCGGGGAAGACTCGGCATGGGCAACGGCCCTCGCCCAGCTCGACGAAGCCGCGGAGATCATGGGTCTCGCGGCGGGTATCCACAAGATGTTGCGTTCGCCGAAGCGCGCGCTGATCGTTTCAGTGCCCATCCGGATGGACGACGGGTCAACGAACGTCTACCAGGGTTACCGAGTCCATCACAACGTCACGCGGGGTCCCGCTAAGGGCGGTATCCGTTTCCACCCCGCCGTCGGTCTCGATGAGGTCAAAGCGCTCGCGATGTGGATGACGTGGAAATGCGCCATCGCCGGCATCCCTTTCGGTGGCGCGAAGGGGGGCGTCGCACTCGACCCCAAGCTTCTGTCGCGCGGCGAACTGGAACGGATGACGCGTCGTTACGCGTCCGAGATCCTTCCCCTGATCGGGCCCGAGAAGGACATCCCGGCCCCCGACATGAACACCGACGAGCAGATCATGTCCTGGATGATGGACACCTACTCGATGAACTCTGGTTATTCCGTTCCGGGGGTCGTCACGGGCAAGCCCGTCGCGATCGGCGGGTCGAAAGGACGCGGAGGGGCGACTTCGCGAGGCGTCATGTACATGATCTTCTCGACCCTTCGGGCTCTGGGTGTTGGGATCGACGAGGTCAGCGTTGCGATCCAGGGTTACGGAAAGGTCGGTGGCTACGCGGCCCAGCTCCTGCACGATGCGGGGTGCCGTGTCGTAGCGGTCTCGGATGTCGAAGGGGGTCTCTACCGCGAGAAAGGTCTCGATCCGGAAGCGATCAATCGCCACAAAGGGGAGGCCGGCACCGTCGCGGGGTTCCCCGGCGCAGACGCGATCTCGAACGAAGAGCTGCTCGAGGTCGACTGCGACGTTCTCGTTCCGGCCGCCGTTGAAGGGGTCATCAGCGTGAAGAACGCAGACCGCGTCAAGGCAAAGGTCGTATGTGAAGCGGCGAACGGGCCTTCAACTTTCGAAGGCGACAAGATCTTGAACGACCGCAACATCTTCGTGGTGCCCGACGTGCTTGCGAACTCGGGTGGGGTGACGGTCTCGTATTTCGAATGGGTGCAAGACATCCAGGCTTACTTCTGGTCCGACGAAGAAGTCAACGACAGGTTGCGCCAGATCATGGAGCGGGCCTTCAACGAGGTCCACGCCCTCTCCGTGGAGAAGGGCCTCTCGATGCGTCAGGCCGCTCATTGGATCGGGGTCGGTAGGGTGGCAGAGGCCCACGAGATGCGAGGGCTCTTCCCCTAGATACCGCCTCAAATCCGCTGCTCCCGGGGGGGCCGGGGTTAACTTCTTTCCATGGAAGAGCTTGGAGAAAGAGACATCGAGATCCTCGATTTCGAGCGGTCTTGGTGGAAGCACGCCGGGGTCAAGGAGCAAGCGATCAAAGAGCGCTTCGACATGTCTGCGACGCGCTACTACCAGGTCCTCAACGACCTCTTAGAGAGACCTGCGGCGATGGATTACGACCCCATCCTCGTGAAGCGGCTCAAGCGACTCCGGACCTATCGCCAGCGACAGCGGGTGGCGCGTTTGCTCGGCGCCGAGTACGTACCCGGCAAGCGTTAGGAGCCCCAATGGGGCAACACTCATCCCCCTCGGAGTGGCACTTCTACCGTTCCGTCATCGTGTGGTTCCTCCCTTGGGTAGTGATAGCCGGGGTCATCGGCGTCGCGGTCTGGATCGGGGTCGACGCGCTCAGCGGCGGGGAGGGTTCGACCGTCGTGGTTGCCCAGAGCCCCTCACCTCGCACCACGCCGAAGGAAGATAGGTCGCCGTCACCTGAGGATTCCCCGTCGGCCAAACCGTCGCACAGTCCCAGTGCGAGCCCCAGCTCTACCCCCAAGGCGACAAAGACCCCCGATCCAGACCAAGAACTCATCACCGATGTGACGGTGCAGGTTCTTAATGGCTCGGGAGCAGCGGGGGCCGAGCAGGAGATGTCCGACAGGCTGACCGGTCTCGGCTTCGACGTCGTTGCGGCGAACCCAGCGTCGGCCTCGTATCCGAGGACGACCGTTTTCTGGTCCTTCGTAGAATCGAAGAAAGCGGCGCGTGCTCTCGCCGCTCGCTTCGGCTGGATCGCCAAACCGAAACCCGACAATCTGTCGGCGACCGTCGATATGCATGTCGTCGTTGGTGCGGACGAGGTCTAGCTCAGACCTTCTCTAGATCGAGGTGCAGCTCTAGATGAAGCGTGCCTCGGACGGGTGCGCCGCCGTTCTCACCCAGGACCTCTACGTCGAAGTTGCCGTTCGTGGTCGACCCGGCCGAGCGAAGGAAGCCTCCGTTCACATCGAGTACTGCGTCGCTGGAAGTAGCCGCGGTTCCCGAAAGCTCGGCGTCACCTTGAGGTAAGGACGCGCGCCAGGAAACGGGTCCTTCACCTCGATAAACCATCGTTGCCGTTGTTCCCTCTGCGTCTCGGTCAAGCGCCGTCAACGTGCCGAGCGTGGCGAGTTCTTGCAGAACGGAACCTACTTGGACCTGTTGCCGCGACGTCCACGAAGCTTGCAGCGGTACTGGTTCGAGAGGAAGCGGGGGCCGATACGTCCCGATGAAAGCGACATCGTTCGGATCGAGGTCCTCTGCCGACACGCCGTCCACTTCGATAACCTCGCGCACTTCACCGTTGTGGCCCACTTTCAAAGTGAACGAGCGCGCGTCGGGACCCGGTGCAGGCAGACCGTGTGATTCAGAAGACTCGGGTGACATAGACACCGCGACGATCGCCCCATCGTCCTCTACGGATTGAACGGCTTCGACCACTTCGAAAGTGACGTCGTAGGAACCTTGTCCGGTACCGCCGATATTCCAACTCGCAACTGCCGCTGCATGCATCGAGTACTTCAATACCGTTCCTTGGGTGAAGCGGTATGCGAGGTTCAACGTGTCCGATCGGCATGCGGTTAGCGCAAGCAGGAGGATCGCTGTTACCAACGGCCGGAACCTTCTCACGGCACGAGTGTATGGCCGCTGCCTTTGAAGCGAACACTTAATGTGACTCGCGTGTCCGCTCACCCATCGCAGCTTCTGACCTCCGCGCCCGAAACGACCGGCCTGTTCCTCGATTTCGACGGAACGCTGTCCGAGATCGTGCACGTCCCCTCGGAGGCGCGCCCCGTCGAAGGCGTCAAGGACGTCCTCAGCGCGCTGGCCGAGCGTTTCGGGTTGGTGGCGATCGTGTCGGGGCGGTCGGCCGGCCAGTTGCTGGAGTGGCTTGGCCCGACGATCGAGATCTGGGGGGTGCACGGTGCCGAGCGGACGATAGGAGGTTCCGTGGCCCTTACCGACCGAGCGGCTCCTTACGAGGAGCTGATGGAGCGGGTTCGTGACGAAGCGCGCGAAGGCCTTCTCAAGCTGGACCTCGAGGGCGTGATCCTCGAAGACAAGGGCGTGATGCTTGGATTGCATTTCCGCGCCGCCGCCGACCAACAGCGCGCGCGGCAGGAATTAGATCGATTGGCGGATGATCTCAGCCGACGTCACGGGCTCCTTCGCGCTGGCGGGCGGCTTGCATTCGAACTACGGCCTCCCGTTGAGTTTTCGAAGGCAGCGGTCGTCTTGGAGAGGTCGCGGGAGGTCGGGCTCACCGCGGCCGCGTTCGTCGGGGACGACAGGGTCGACCTCCCGGGATTCGACGCGTTAGATGTGCTCGAGAACGAAGGCGTCCAGACGCTGCGCGTCGCGGTGACGTCCGATGAAGCCCCCAAGGAATTGCTGGAGCGAGCCGACGTGGTCGTCGACGGACCCGTCGGAGCTCTCGCGTTCCTTCGAAAGCTATTGCCGGGGGAGTAGAGGTTGCGAGCGGGGCGGGTTTCCCTTCCGGATCTCTTTCAGGTCGTCGATCTGGGCGTTTATCCAGTCGCTGGGCTTCTTTCCACGAGCTAAGGCTCGCAGCGAGTCCGCTCTCCGGCGACGTTCGGCGTCCGGGAGATCCAACGCCGTCTCTAGCGCCCTGGCCGTTTGCTCGACGTCGCGGGCGTCGTCGATCGCGATAGCCGCCTCTCCCATCTCCTCGAAGGACCCGGCACCTGTCGAAAGGACCAGGACTCCGTCCTCCCTGTTCACGACGGGACCTTCCTTCGACACGAGGTTCATCCCGTCCATCAGTGGGTTCACCAACAGGACGTCGTAAACCATCAGGGCTCCGAGCGTGCGGTCGAAGTCGTCCTGCAGATAGAGCTGGATCGATCCTGGATGGCGCTCGTTGACGCGGTCCACGACCGCTTTGATGTCCTCGGTTTCGTTGCGGTATTCCGGCATCGATTGGCGTGATGGATAGAGGCAGGCGATGAAACGCGCAGACGTTGCCAGGTCGGGACGTCTATCCAGAAGCGATCCCCACGCCTCGAAGCCTCGAACGATGTTCTTCGACGGCTCGGTACGGTCGGCGCGCACGACCAAAGGTCCCCTGGCAGCTCCCAACAAAGTGATTGCCCAACTCTGCGCGGCGGGCCCAGACGCGCGCTCCAGGAGCTCGTCGGCATCGACGGGGATCGGGTACTCGCGGACCCAGGTTCGGCGGCCATCGTGATCGATCGCCCAGTCGTCCTCCGCGACGGTTGCGCCGATAGCGTCGCAACATTCGAGGAACCCTTCGACCCATGCTGCGACGTGGAACCCTAGAAGGTCGGCGCCGAGCATCCCCTCGATGACTTTCCTCGGGATCGGACGCGGCAATCGACCCAAGCCGTTCTTGCCGCAGAACGATGAGTGCGTGAAATGAAAGATCGTCTGGTCCGGCCGTTCTTTCCGCAAGTGTCCGGCGACTGTTGCGAGGTGGTAATCCTGCAAGAGAACCAATGACGAAGGATCGGTCACGTCGCGGATCGCGTCGGCGAATTGCTGGTTCACAGGCTCATAGGCGTCATCGAACGCGGCGACCTCCCGAGGACCGAAGCTGTCGATCCCTAGTTCCTCCCATAAGCAGTGGTTCGCGAACCACAACATCCGGTTCGAGACGACGTCGTAATACTGCGCGTACCGGGCTGGGTCGATGTCCAGGAGATGAACCGCGTACCCGAGCTGATCCGAAAGGCCTTTGGTCGCGCCGGCTGCGATCGCCTCTCGATCGTCGGATGAGGTGGCTGCTGCGATCCACGCCCCCCTGTCTCCGAGTTCGCGGGCGACGGGATCGAGGGCGCCGGCCAGGCCCCCGGCCCCCCGGCGCGTTTCGAACCCACTTTCGGTCTTCACGAAGGAAACCGGGCCGCGGTTCGAAACGATGACGGTGTCGATCCCTTGGCCCATGTTCGTATCGTAGGGCGGTGCGGCTACTCATCGCGCCCGACAAGTTCAAGGGAACGCTTTCTGCAAGCGAGGCTGCGCGCGCGATGGCGCGAGGCGCGATCTCCGCCCTCCCCGATGCGGTCTTGAATGTCGTTCCCGTCGCCGACGGCGGACAAGGGACCGTCGAGGTGTTGATGGAAGCCATCGGCGATCGGGTGCAAGAGATCGTCGTCCGCGGTCCAACAGGAAAGGTGAGTAGCGTCGCTGTGGCAACGCTTTCCGACGGTTCCAGAGTGATCGGATCCTCGATCCCGCCCCACATGGCGCTCGATCCACTCGGTGCGTCGACGACCTATGTCGGCGAGGCGATGTCCTTCCTCGGCGCGACCGAGGGGGTCGTCGTGGTGGGGGTGGGAGGAACCATCTCTACGGACGGAGGGACGGGCGCGGCACGAGCTACAGGGTGGCGGTTCCTCGACGACAAAGGCCGCGACCTCCCACTCGGCGGAGGAGCGTTGAACCGATTGCACGAGATCGTTCCCCCGGAGAAGACATGGGGTCTTTCCGTCGTCGGTGCGTGCGACGTCGATATCCCTCTGCGGGGCCCCGGCGGCTGTGTCCAGGTGTTCTCCCCTCAGAAGGGAGCCGGCGACGCCGAGCGCCGATCGTTGGAGCGCGCGCTGGAGTCGTTGCAGGAACGGATCGCCGTCGACCTTGGCATCGACGTCGAAGGCTTGCCCTTCGCGGGAGCCGGCGGTGGTTTGGGTGCCGGCCTACACGCTTTCTTCGGCGCGCAGTTGGTGTCGGGAGCGCGCTACGTGCTTGAAAGGGTTGGGTTCGACGCGGCTCTTTCGGACGCGGACGTCGTACTCACCGGCGAGGGAAACCTCGATGCGCAAAGTCTCGCCGGAAAGGCGCCCGGGGAGGTGGCGTGCGCGGCCGCCGCACGTGGGATCCCCTGTCTGGCGGTTGCAGGAAGCGTCGAGTTGAGTGAGGACGAATGGCGTGGGGCCGGATTCGCTCGAGTGGTCGAAGCGAGCGACGGCGGGAGCGATGCCGCTGCTCGGGTTGAACTTGCCGCGAGGGACCTCCTTCAGAGGGACATTTTTTAAAGGTAGAGGTTCGGGTCGGTGGGGGATACTGCCAGCGTGTCTGTCTCCCCCGGCCCCCGTCTGCCCGCCGGCGAACGCCTCCGCCGTGCCGGCATCGCGTCTTGGTCGATCATCGGCATCGCGATCCTCATCGCTATCGGGTGGTGGCTCCTCCTAAAGATCAGAGTGATCTTCCCGCCACTCGTGCTCGCGCTGTTGCTGATCTATCTCCTGAATCCCATCGTTTCGGCCCTGGAGCGCCGGGGCTTGAAGCGTCTTCTCGGTACCTTCCTGGCGTTCTTCGTAGTGATCGGCTCGATCGCGCTGTTGGTCGCTGCTCTGTCGCCTTTCATCTCCGAGCAAGCCTCGGAGCTCGGCAACAAGTGGCCCGAGATGCGCCACGAGGTTGCCGCTTTCATCGAAGACACCGCCGGAAACATCGAAGACCGCTTTGGGATCACGTTGGAGACCGCTCCGATCACCTGTCTCTTGGGGGCCGACGAAACAACTGAGGAGGATGCTCCGACTCACGAGAGGTGCGATGAAGTCACGACGAACTTCCGCGAGCAGATCAGCAACTCATTGGGACGTCTCACGCAGATCGGGCTCGGGGTGCTCGAAGGTCTCTTCGTGTTCATCCTGGCGCCGCTCCTCGCGCTGTACATCCTGATCGATCTCCCGGATATCCAGAGGGACGTTCTCAATCTCGTTCCCGAGAGTCATCGCATGGAAGTTGCCGACCTCGCGAACAAGATCGCCCGAGCGGTGGGGGGCTTCTTCCGCGGACAATTCTTGGTCGCACTCGTTGTGGGGATCCTGTCGGCCATCGGCTTTGCGATCATCGGTCTTCCGTTCGCACTGGTGATCGGAGCGATAGCCGGGTTCTTTAACCTCATCCCATTGGTCGGCCCCTACATCGGTGGGTTCCTGGGATTCCTCATCGGGACGGTCACCGTCGACGTGAGCCTCGGCATCAAAGCGGCGGTTGTCGAACTGATAGTTCAGCAACTCGACAACCACATCGTGAGTCCCAACGTGATGCGTCGGACCGTTCAGCTGCACCCGGCCACCGTGATGCTCTCGATCGTCGCCGGAGGAACTCTCGCCGGTTTCTGGGGCGTGCTGTTGGGAGTACCCGCGGTGGCCGTCGGCAAGATCCTGGTGGGGCACCTGTGGCAGACGCGCGTACTGGGAGCCGACGTGGCGCCGACGGACGAGCGCGCGGGAGACCCACCGTCGGTCGTCCCCGATGAGCCACCCGTTGCCGTCGCGGCAGAGGCCGCCCCGAGCGACGAACCCGACCTCGCATCCGAGGAGGATCCAGGCTCCGACGGGTAGCCCTTCGTCTATTGCAACTACTTGCAATAAGCGAATAGCATCGTCGTATGAGCGGGAGGTGGTCGCGGAGTGCCCTCTCACTCGTCGCCCTCGGCCTCCTCTTAGCCTCGGGATGCGCCGGGGCGGGCGTCGGATCTTCCGGCCGCCTTCGCGTCGTTGCAACGGTGTCGCCCATCACGAACATCGTTCACAACATCGGCGGCGACAAGATCGACCTGACCGGCCTCGTACCAGAGGGGACGAACAGCCACACCTTCGAACCTGCTCCCTCCGACGCAAAGGTCCTCGCAGAAGCCGACGTGGTGTTTTTGAACGGCCTCCATCTCGAGGAACCCACAAGAGCCCTGGCGGAAGGAGCGATCTCCGAGGGGACGCCCCTGGTCGAGCTCGGGGAGATGACGATCTCTCCCGATTCGTACATCTACGACTTCAGTTTTCCCATGGAAGCCGGCGATCCGAACCCCCACCTGTGGACGAATCCTCTTTATGGAAAGGCTTACGCACGAGAGGTGCGCGACGAGCTGTCGCGATTGGAGCCCGCCGACAAGTCCTATTTCGCCGCGAACTATCGAGACTTCGCGACGCGAGTCGACTCTCTGGACGCTGCCGTGAGACGAGCCTCCGCGTCCCTTTCGTCCGGCGAGCGAAAGCTCCTCACCTATCACGACTCATTTCCGTATTTCGCTCGCGAGTACTCGTGGGACGTGATCGGAGCCGTCCAGCCGGCCGACTTCTCCGAACCGACCCCTCGCGAAGTGGCCGACCTCATCGGGCAGATCGAAGACGAGAAGGTGCCCGCCGTTTTTGGATCGGAGGAGTTCCCGAGCCCCGTTCTAGAGCAGATCGCGGCGGAAACGGGGGCACGCTACGTGGACGCGCTGAGGGATGACGACCTCCCGGGAGAACCGGGGGATGCCGAACACAGTTACCTCTCCCTCCTCGTGTCGGACTTCTCGACCATCGTCGACTCTCTCGGAGGTGACGCCTCCGACCTCGCGGGCGTGGACGCTTCGAACCTCACGGGGGATGGTGCCGTTGATTACCGGTAGAGAGGGCGCGTTGATCACTGCAACCTCCGTCGAATGCAGGTACGGCGACGAGGTGGTGCTCTCGGACATCGATCTTGCGATCTCCGCCGGAGATCTTGTCGGGATCGTGGGACCGAATGGGTCGGGGAAGACAACCTTGCTTCGCGCTCTCACCGGCGCGTTGCAACCTACGCGCGGCGCGATCGAATGGAGTCGAGGGGTAACCGTCGGTTACGTGCCCCAAGTCGAGACCGTCAACTGGTTCTTCCCGGTCACCGTGAAAGAAGCAGTTTTGATGGGTCGCAGGTCCGATCGCCGGGTTCCGTGGGCGTCGCCTGCAGAGCAAGAGGAGGCACACGCGCTTCTGGCGCGGATGGGGATCGACCACCTTGCGTCGCGTCACATTCGCCAACTCTCCGGCGGACAGCAACAACGAGTGTTCGTTGCGCGGGCGTTACTCAGCCGCCCTCAGGTGTTGCTGCTAGATGAGCCAACCAGTGGGGTCGACATCAGAACCCGCCACGACCTCATGCATCTGTTGCACGAATTGCACCACGAGGGACTGGCGATCGTTTTCACAACCCATGACCTGAATGGAGTCGCCGCACATCTACCGGAGCTGATCTGCCTGAACCGGAAGATCATCGCCAGAGGTTCGTCGCGCGAGGTGCTCACGCCGGCGGTTCTCGAACGCACCTACGGAGCGCCGATGGAGGTCCTTCTGCACGCCGGTTTGCCTGTCGTAGTTGAGGCGGCAGATCAGTACGTCGACGAGTTCCTCGAGGAGGGCGAACACCATCAGCACGCTTCTTGAGCCGTTCTCTTTCGATTTCTTCGTAAACGGGATGATCGTTGCGACCCTGGCCGGGCTGCTCTGCGGTTTGGTCGGCACCTACGTCGTGTTGCGCGGTATGAGCTACATCGGTCACGGCCTCTCTCACGCGATCTTCGGCGGAGCGGTGGCGAGTTTCGTGATGAATATCAACTTCTATGTAGGGGCGGGTGTCTGGGGTTTCATCGCCTCGCTGCTGATAGGGCGCGTCGCGCGTCGCCGCGTTATCGGTGCCGACGCGGCCATCGGGGTCGTCACAACGGCGAGTTTCGCGATCGGCCTGGCTCTCGTGTCACGTCATTCCGGGTTCACGCGCAACTTCGACGCGGCTTTGTTCGGAAACATCCTTGGAGTGACACGCTCCGACGTGATCGTGATCGCGTTGGTTTTCGTTCTTACGGGAGCCCTGGTTTTCCTTTTCTACCGTCCGCTCCTGTTCACGACGTTCGACCCCGAGGTGGCCGAGGCCTCGGGGATCCCGACGGGCGCGGTTGACGCGTTGTTCTCGCTGGTCCTCGCTGCAACGATCGTTTCTACACTTCGCATCCTCGGCGTCACATTGGTGGCGGCCGCCCTCGTGATCCCTCCCGCAACGGCGCGCATGATGACGGATTCCTTCGCTCGGATGCTCGGTCTATCGATGGCGATCGGCGCCGTCTCGGGTGCGGTAGGGATGTACCTCTCCTATTACCTCAATATCGCTTCCGGACCTGCGATCGTGCTCGTCGGCGCGAGTTTGTTCGTTCTCGTCTTCGCCTACACCTCGATGCGGAACGTCTCCCGTCGACCGCTACCCGTCTGAGCGAGATTTGCAGTCGAAGCACAAGCCGGAGATCGCGAAGTGGGTGAAGTCCGGCACGAACCCGGAGTGCCGAGCTATCTCTCGTTTCAGCGGCTCGGTAGCGGACTCGTCGAGGGCGACCTCCTTCCCGCAGTTGGAGCACACAAGGTGCACGTGGTCGATCGCGCCGGCGGTGTGGTACTCCGCTCCATGTTCCAGATGAGCGTGGCTTACGACACCCATCTCCTCTAGAAGATCGAACGTTCGGTAAACAGTCGACGCGTTGACCGCAGGCAATCGTTCCTGCACGTTCCTAGTGACTTCGTTGGGCGCTATGTGACCTTTCGCGCGCGCTATCTCTTCGACGATGGCGACGCGCTGTGACGTCATGCGATGACCCCTTCGTTTGAGCGCCTCGATAACTTCGTTGGGATCCATCACGGGCTCTCGAGGATCGTGCGAAGCGGAGGGCGCTCGTCGAGCGGCTCTTCGATCGCCCGTGCTGCGTGTGTGGCCGGGTCGAAACGTAAGAGAGTCTGAGGTAATTCGTCTGCGAGTTTTACCCGGCCCCCTTCGTCGAGCCGGGTCAAGACGGTTCGGATGATCTGATGCGCCGCTCCTCCAAGGGCCGCAAGTTCGCGCGATCGGTGATGCCTGGTTCCCAGATCCGCTTGGGCGATCGCACCGATCCCGTACCGTTCCGCGAGATCGATAAGGAGCCCGATCTCGACCCCGTACCCCGTGAAGAAAGGAAGGTCGAGCACCGTTTCGCGTCGGGCAGCCATCTCACCGGCGAGGGGTTGGATGAGCCCGGCAAGTCCCGGATAGAAAAGGTTCAGTAGGGGCCGCGCCACTAGTTCGGTAACGCGCCCTCCACCGGTCTCTTTCAGGTCGCGCCGGTAGAA
>JAXDJP010000150.1:0-4786 GCA_034665645.1 Actinomycetota bacterium
ACCGAACACCTCGTCACACGCCTCGTGACGAAGGGGATCAACGTCGCACCGATCGTCCTTCACTGCGGTGTCTCGTCCCTCGAAGCCGCTGAAACCCCCCAACCCGAGCGCTTCAGGGTTCCGGCCACAACGGCATGGCTGGTCAACAAGACGCGCGAAACGGGAGGCCGGGTCATCGCCGTGGGCACCACCGCTACGCGGGCGCTGGAATCTGCGGTGTCACCGGACGGCAAGGTCGCCCCAACCGCCGGCTGGACCGACCTGGTGTTGAGCACAGAACGTAGAGCGCGAGTCGTCCAGGGCCTGATCACGGGATGGCACGCCCCCCGAGCATCGCACCTGATGTTATTGGAGGCGGTCGCGGAACCAGAGCTCGTGCAACAGGCGTACGACGCCGCGCTCGAAGCCGGTTATCTATGGCACGAGTTCGGCGACAGCTGCCTCTTCTTATAGGTCGACCCTCCGGTACGCAGCGCTAGCGCTGACGTAAAGCCTCCTTGCGGAGACAGCAGTCCCCGTGCCGGGGACTGCTTCGTAGCAGAGCGAAGCGGGGAGGCTGTCGGCAGTGCGTGGCGCTGGGAGCCAGGCGTGTGGGCTATGGGGAAAGCTTGGTGACGTCGGCAGACTCGCCGTCGAGGAATCGCAATAGTTCGAGCGCGTCGGCGTGGACGTTGACGCCGCGCTCGCCGCCTCCGATCGTGACAGTGCCGGTGTGCGCGGCGCTCTCGTCCATGATCACCGGCCACGCGTTCGTGGAGCCCAGCGGCGTGATCGTTCCGGGTTCGTAACCGGTGGCGGCGACAGCCTCGTCGCGGGGTGGCATCGAGAGACGCGACACCCCGAGGTGTTTGCGGAGCTTCGCCCAATCGATCTGTCGCGGTCCCGGCACGAGTACGAAGACGTAATCGTCCTCTCCTCGTCGAACGACCATGGTTTTCAGGAGTTGCTCGACGGCGACGCCTTGCAACTCCGCGCTTTCCTCGGCACTTCGCGCCGGAGGCGTTACTACGATCTGATGGTCGAGGCCCCCATGGCTCAAGGCCGCTAGGGCGGGAGTCTCGGGTGGGGGCATCACCATCCCGATGTTGTACTACTTGGCCGGCACCCTTCCGCATCGAGGCCGGCCCATCTAGCATTTGACCGGTGCTGACCCAATCGTCCTTGATCGGACGGACCCACGAGCTTGAGCTCCTGAAGCACATGCTGGGCGCCAGTCGAGACGGACGCATCGGGTCCTCGTTCATCACCGGCGAAGCGGGGATCGGCAAGACCAGACTGGCCGCGGAGGCCATCGAGGCCGCTCGCGCTTCGGGCTTCGGGATCTTTCGTGCGCTGGGTGCGGAGCTCGAGCAAGACCGGCCCTTCGGGATGATCGCCGACGCTCTCGAGATCGGGCCCGGCGGCGACGAACGCCGGATCCGTATATGGGAACTGCTAACCGGCCGGCACGATCCCGCCGATCCAGGTTTCAGCCCCCTCCCCGACCTTCGCTTCAGGATCCTCGACGAGGTCGTCGATCTGGTCGTCGCGGAGGCACAAGCGCGACCGCATGCGTTGATCCTCGAAGATCTCCACTGGGGCGACCGAGCGACGTTCCTAACGATCGATCGCTTACTCCGGCTCGACGACCACAGCGCTCCACTCGCGATCGTGATGACGTATCGGCCGGTTCCTCGAGCACCGGACTTGATCGGGGTCGTCGAAGCTGCGCGCGCAAATGGGGCGACAACGATCGAGCTCGGACCTCTTGTGCCCGACGAGATTGCGTCTCTGGTCGAAGCGACTTTGCACCTTCACCCCGGGCCCGGCCTCTTGAAGCAGACGGCCAGGGCCGCCGGGAATCCCTTGTTCGTCCTCGAGATGCTCGACTACATGCAGCAAGAAGGGGCTATCGACGTTTCAGAGGGCCTCGCGGACGTCGAAGACTTCGGTCTTACGCCTCCGTTGACTCTCACCATCTTGAGACGCCTGAGTTTCTTGCCGGGCGAAACGCTCGAAGTCCTGCGCATGGCAGCGATCCTCGGTTCCTCTTTTTCGCTTGCCGATCTCGCCGTCGTCGTTGACAACCGTATCGACGTGATCGCTTCGCTTCTCGAACCGGCGCTGGAAGCCGGAGTACTGACCGCCGCCGGCGCAAGACTTTCCTTCCGGCACGAGCTCGTTCGAGAAGCCATCGTCGAGGACATCCCGGAACCAGTTCGCGTGGGCCTGCACCTTCATGTGGGCCGACATCTGGCCGCGGCCTCGGCACCGGCTTCCCAAGTGGCCGCGCATTTCGGATTGGGAGCGCAACCCGGGGACGTCGTGGCGATCGAATGGTTAAGGCGAGCTGCATCCGAGGCCGCACCACGTGCTCCGTCGATCGCGATCGGTCTGTTGGAGCGCGTTCTGGAGCTGCAACCCGACAGCACGACCCGTAACGAGGTGGAGGTTGAGCTCGCACGCGCGCTGCTTTGGTCGGGACGTTTCGAACGCGCGAAGCAGTTGACCAGACAGCTCCTCAACCGCGACGGCGATGCTGCGCGCGGGGCCGGCCTCGCTTTCGCTCTAGGACGCGCGCTGGTCTATGAGGGTCGGATCAACGAATCGGTGGAACAGGTGGAATGGGCTCTCCGAGAACTGGAACTCTCCCCGGTTGAGCGAGCGCAGCTGACTGCAGATACCGCCATGCGTCGGCCGTTGCAGGGTGACTTAGACGGCGGGGAGACGGCGGCCCTCGATGCTCTCAAGTGGGGCGAGGAACTCGGCGACCGCATGGTGATGGGGACGTCGTGGTCTGCCCTTTCTCTGATAGCGAGCATGCGAGGTCTGTTCGAAGAAGGCGTAGAGCGCGCTCGAAAGGCTGCCATCCCGGGGCCCCGCGAGGCGAAAGAGTCCGTGGAAGAGGTTCAGCCCCGCTACTTCCTCGGCTTCGCGCTACTCGAGGCCGATCGTCTCCAAGAAGGTCGCGACCAATTCGTCACAAACATGCAGATCGCCGAAAGAGCCGGATTGCCCTGGGCTCTTCAACTAACTCACATCGCCCTGGCCTTCGGCGATTACCTACGCGGCGAGTGGGACGACGCGCTGACCAACGTCGCCGTCGGGGTCGCTCTCGGGGAAGAGCTCTCGATGAGCAACTGGCTACTACAGGGCCTCGCCGCGTCGGCTTCTATCTCTTCGCATCGCGGGGACGCTGCGGCTGCCCGCGAAGCGATCGACCGAGGCTGGTCGCTGATGCAGCGACTTGGCCCATCGCAATTGGGAATGGACCGTTTCTTGTGGGCGGCGTCGACCACGCTCGATGCGCTCGAGAAGGACGGCGAGGCCCTCACTCTTCTCAGCGGCACTTGGCTGTTCCTTGAGGGACTCGGCATCACGGGACGGCGGCGCGAGTTGGGCCCGGACCTCGTTCGACTGTCGGTGGCTGCTGGAGATCGGACTCTCGCGTTGATGGTCACGGACGCCGTGGAAGAGGCCGCTAAATGGAGCAATATACCCAGCGTTCGCGGGGCGGCACTTGTCTGCCGCGGAGCGCTGGAACGGGACAGTCGTCCGCTCCTCCAGGCGATCGATGCTTATCGCAGCTCGGGACGAGTCTTGGAGCTTGCTCGCGCCATCGAGGACACCGGCTTGGTGCTCGTGGCCGAAGGCGACGCTAGCGCGGGCGGACGACACCTCGAGGAAGCACTCGGTCTCTTCGAAGGACTGGCTGCTTCCTACGACTCCGCTCGGGTCACCCGGCACCTCCGCGAGTTCGGCATACGCCGAGGACGACGTGGCGCACGGAAACGTCCGGCGTTCGGATGGGAGGCGTTGACGAGATCCGAGGGGCAGGTGGCCGAACTCGCCGCGATGGGTCTCACGAACCCTCAGATCGGGGAACGACTATTCGTGTCCAAGCGCACGGTAGCGACGCACCTGTCACACATCTTTCAGAAATTGGGGGTTCGGTCTCGCGTCGAGCTGGCGGCCGCCATCGCGAACAGAGATACGGGACGGGAAATCGCGGTCCCTTCGACATCAGTCACTTGACGGATGTTCTCGGTGTCCCGTGGCGCCAGACTCCGAAGAATGCACATCGAGATGAACGTGAAGGGAGATGGGCCCCCCACCGGGACGATCAAGCGGGACGGCGATCCTCCGCGCTCTTTCGAGGGATGGCTCGGACTCCTGACGATCCTCGGTCAGATGCTCAATCCGCTCGAACCGGCCAGAAAGACCGCGATCGGGCAACTCGTGAAGAACGCCCCCAGGGCGAAGGGAGACGACGGTGAATGAACAACTAGTTGCGGCGACCGAAACGGCCGAAGCGCGTTGGCTCGAGCTGTGGATCAGGGGTCCCCAGCCGCGGCGATGGACGGAACCCTTCGTCCAAGCGGGCAATGCCGCGCCTCACGCGGTGATTCCGGACGCCGCCGGAAAGCCGATGCCGCTAAGCGAGCTGTGGGCCGAGCGGCCGGCTTTGATCTTGTTCTGGCGTCATTTCGGATGTGGCTGCGGGATCGACCGCGCCGCACGCCTCCGTGCCGAGCTCGAGGATTACCAGAACGCGGGCGCGAACGTTGCGATCATCGGGCAGGGCGAGCCGGCCCGCGCTGCGGTGTATGCCGAAAAGTACGAGGTTGGCTGTCCCCTCCTCGTCGACACGGATGAGTCTGTCTATGAGGCGTACGGATTGACGGAGGGCACGGTTCCCCAACTGCTGTTCGACGCGCCGGAATCGTTTTGGTCACACGATCGCGAGATCGGCGAATCGTTCCAGAACGATCGCCGTGCGATGGACAGGCCGCTGGTCGACAATCCG
>JAXDJP010000151.1:0-6158 GCA_034665645.1 Actinomycetota bacterium
CGGGGATCTGGATCCCCGCGGGGCTTAGCAAAGTAGGCCGCCGGAGTCCTTCATCGCGGGTGAACTCAGGGAAGGAGAAGATCACCGCGCTGGCTCCGGCGCGTTCCGCTGCGATCACCTGATCCCGTAAGAAACACGAGCCCGGCTGCGCGAGGACGATCGCTCCGAAGGGAACCGAGTCGAACCCATTCGCGTCGCATCCCGGACCCGGCCGAACTTCGTCGGTGGTATCCCAATCCACGGTGAACAGCGGCGCTGAAACGCGCCCCGACGGTGAATAAAGCATCGCCTTCATGTCGCGACCGTCACGCAGCGCAAGGTCGCTGCCGCCGACCCTTACGGTCGTGGGGGCGGTTTGCTCGAAGATCGGCGCCGCGAACTCGTTCATCGAAACGTCGAGACCTGCCTTCTCCAAGGTCTCGGTTACGTATCGCACCGAGGCGTCGTAACCCGGTTCGCCCGCGGCGCGTATCCCATTGTTCGAGTCGGCGATGTCCTGGAGGGCTCGAAGGTGCTTCTGGATGCCCGCGACGGTCACTCCGATCGCCGCTTCGTGGGTCGCGGCGGTCGATCGTGGCGGCGTTTCCTCGCTCGTGGTCGAGGTGCACGCGGATGCGACGACGAGGACGAAGGCGAGGCAGGATGTCAGCCTGATCCGCGCGGAGCCTTCCTCCAAAGACCTCATCCCTCCGTCGTTACTACAAAGATAGTAGTCGGACGACGGGGCCGATGCCGGTTACTTACAGGAGCCGCTGATCATCTTGAAATCGAGCACCGGATGAAGCTCGACCGAGTTCCGCGCCACGCCGGTTTGTCCGTGGTCGGGATCGAAGAAGGCCACCCCGGTGATGCGGGCGAGCCCGTCGAGGGTTTTGAACGACTCGGACATGCTTCCGCAAGCGTCGATGAAACTCCGGCGCGCTCCCGCCATCTCGTCGTGCTTGATCGAGAGGCTCGCGCGGCAACCGTCCGCGTGCGGGAACTCAACGATCATCGTTCGCTTCCAATGTCCGGGTCGGGCGATTATCACGTGAAGGTCCCAATCCTTCGCGCGCCCGGCCATGAGGAGATGTCCCCGGACGGAATACGTCCGGAACTCGTAGGGATAGATGCGCGGTTCGCCGGGACGAAGCTTCGGGGCCTTGAGGTTGCTGAGAGCTCGGATGGAACGCCACCGCGGCTCGAAGTCGACCTGCACGGCCTTCTTGTCGGAGAGAGTCTTGACGGTCCAACGCCCGGACCCGCAGGGCGTGGGGTCCTCGGGGAAAGCCGAACTCGACAACAACGCGGTAGAGAAAGCAAACGTCAGTAGCGCCGTTGCCAACGCGAAGGATCGCGTCAAGAGATCACGCGGCTCCTGCCGTCGGAGGCTTGATGATGTCGCGTACCGATTGCCGGGCGGCTCCAGAGGCCGCGCCGATCAGGGCGATCCATGCGGCCTTCTTCTTCATGGGCACGGCTTGATCGATCTGGGGAGGCTCTTCCTTCGTGACAAGACGCCACACGGTCGTCACTACGTAGGTCGCGAGCTTCACCGCGATGATCCCCGCGATCATCGCCGCGAGGTTCTGGAACATCGACGATTTCTGTGGAACGGACCCGTCGGGAAGGGGTTTCTCTTTAGCCATCGTTCACTCCTTGTTGTCTTAGACCAGGAGTATGCCCGCCTCGTCGGGGGTTATACATCCGCGAGCTCTCGCGTCATCCCGGCGAGTACATCCAACTCCTCACCACCCTCGGCGGGGCCGATCGAGATGATGCGGTCGCCGGCCTGAAGGCCGAACGTCGGCTTCGGACGATAGGTCCACCGCCGGCCGCGCTGGACGGCCAGGATGAACATCCCCGTCTCGGTCTCGACACATAGTTCCTTGATGGATCTTCCGTCGGCCGGCGCGCCGGCGGCGACGATCGCCTCGTGCCCAACCTCATCAGATTCGACGAGCGCCGCGGCGATCACCGGATGGAGCTCTCCTCCTTGTTCGACCAACCGCGTCATCTCCCACGCGGAATCGAAGATGACCTCCGACGCGCTGGCCAGCCGGATGAGACCTCGTAAGTCATCTGGGTTCCGCGCCTCTTGAGCCGCGCGCAGCACCCACGATTCCAGTTCGTCGTGGACCGCGTCCGAACGCGCCTCTAGGTTTGCGACCTCGGCCGCCAGAGCTGCGTCGTTGAAGAGCAACGCGGTGTAAGCGAGTCCGACGGCCACCTCTGCGGAGTTCTTCATCTCGACGAGGAGATCGACGGCCCGATCCAGTTCCGAAAGAGCGAGATCCGGTGGATCTGGATTCGCGGGGAGGGGAGGAGCACCCATCAGTTCGCGCGCCAACGCGACCCCGTCTTCGGGACCCTTCACCAGAACCGCGTCGTTCGAACCCAACACGAAATCGGCGTCGGGATCTAGATCCCACTCTCCGCCGCGTCTAACCGCGAGCACCCACATCCCCGTTTCCACCGGAAGGGCAAGCTCTCGCAAGGGACGTCCGATAACGTGGGACCCCTCTCGCACCTTGATGCGCGACACGACCTCGTCCGCATGTCGCAGGTCGCGCCGGAAGTCCTCGAGGATGCCGAGGCCCGACGTCACAACGCGGGCGATGTCTTCGGCCGCGTCGGCGATCTTCTCGACGGCGGACGCGATCTCGAGAACGCCGGCCATGTGCTCCGCGTCTTCCGGGCTGCGCGCCGCAAGGATCGCGGTCTTCCTCAATTGATGGAGATGACCGAACATCCGCTCCTCGAGCCGCCGCACCTCTTTGGCGAGGTCTTTATCGGCGAAGAACACCGCGGCGTAAGCGAGGTCGACCATCAGCTCCGAAGAGTCTTTGATCTCCGCGAGGAACCCTTTAACGGTGCGGGGTCCTGCTTCCTTATCCACTCGTTTCCCCCTTCAGGGTCGCTAGGCTACTCCGAAGACAACCAATGCAACTACTAGGCAGATGACTCCGAGAAGGTCCATGCCGCTGGTCACTATCGGGATGGTGTGGTTGTCCGGATCGAATCCGAATCGGTACGTGACGATCGCTGCGTAGTACCCGATGAAAGCGGCCACGAACATCGCGAGGATGCCGCCCAACATCGCGGCCCCCAGGAAGGAAAGAACCCCTGGATAGGCCTGGCCCGTTGCCTCTGCGACGATCAAGGTAGTCACCGCGGTCAGCGAGTAGATGAAGATGCCGAGGACGAGGACGATCGTCCCATCGAGGAGTGCGACCGGATCGGGCTTCGCCGTCGGCGAGGCAGCGCCGAGGTGGAGCTTCGTGCCCAGTCGAGCGGCGAGTATCGAACCCAAGGCACCGGTGTTCTCGAGGAAGCCGGGCAGGAAGATCAGGAACGCGGGGAAGGGAACGAAGACCTCGTTGATGCGGGGCTCGACCACGGTTCCCGCAAGGATGTCCAACAGGATCGCTACGCACAGGATGGGAAAGCTTTCTCGTGCGATACGCCGCGCTATGGGCAGCACCGTCGTCCATGCTCGTGCCATCGCTACGATCCCTGCCAGCACGCACAGCGTTCCGATGATCGCCGTGACGTAGCGGATGTCGACGAGGAATGAGGCGAGGAACAAGAGGGGAAGGGTGACGAGGTCGCCGACGACCGTTACGAGAACGGCCCCGACCGAGTCGAGATCCCACCCCCGCCGGAACGACAGCACCGCCAGGAACACGGTGAACGCGAGGACGATCGCCGACGACAAGATCCCGCCGATCACCGCGATCACCACGAAGTCGAGGGTCGAGATCGTGTCGATGCCAAGGAGGGCCGCGATGGCGCGCGCCAGGACGCCCATCGTGACTGAGGTTCCGATCGTGAGAAGGGTCGTTGCGTAGATGTTTTGGAAGAGGATCCCGGTGCGCTCGCGCGAGATCTCGAAGAGACCGGTGTGCACCGAGGTCCCGAGCCGGGCCGAGAGCGCCCCGAAGATGTTCCCTCGCATGCCGATCGACACCGGAATCAGGACAAATAGTCCCTTAATGGTCGTCAGGCGGCTGTCGAACGTCGCCAGAACCACGCCGGAAACGAGTGAGGTGATGGCCGAGATGAAGTTGGCGATGAACCCTTGCCTGATGGTCGCCCGCTCCGAACCCCAGTAATCGACCACCTGGCGTGCGGGGTCGGAGACCAATCGCGCCGTTCCACGCGCCGCCCGAGCCGGCGTGCCCAGGACCGCGCGAGCGCCCAGCCCGACCCACCGGATCGGTACCGAGAGAAACCCGCCGCGAGATGTTCGGGACTTGTGAATTTTCATCGTTTTTTGGGAACCCCAACCCGACTTCATGCGTTCTAACGATTACATAGTGACGTGTTGCCGGCCGCTCACGGTAGAGCGGGGGGGAACGGCGGAGCAAGAAGGGAGACGCTCCGATGGGTAAAGAGTCTGCGATACGAGGTCAGAAAGCTCTGGCCCTGCCGCGGGCATCGAAGCAGGCGACCAAAGGTCGCGTGTGTTCCCAGCCCGGCTGTGAGACCCAGCTATCCACTTACAACAGGCGTGATCGTTGTTGGGCCCACGCTGAGATGAAGGTTCCTCGGTTGCGTGGCCGCAAGCCGGCAGCCGGTTCCGCCTAGATCCCGCTTTTCGGCCGTCTCCGATCCGGGAGGCGGCCGATATATCCTCGTGCGGACCCTCACCAACGTTTCTATCGGAGGATTGGATGCGCACCCGGCTAGCCGTTCTGTCCGCCCTCGTTCTCGTCCTGTCGGCCGCTCTTCCACTGGCGAGCCCCGTCGCGCACGCGCGACCTCACTCGTTTGCGCAGACCTCGGGCGGCGGCGACGGCACCGGTGGGGGCGATCCGACCGGCCAAGGCGATGAGACGTCCGGGGGCGAAAAGGGCGGTTCGGGTGGCAAAGGTCAGAGCGACACGGCCGCGGAATCCGGGGCCTCGGGCGACGAAGCCGACGCCCCCACGGAGGAAGGCCCTCCGTGGACCTACCAGATGGCCCGCCTGGCGCTCTTGCTTCTCGTTCTATTAGGACTCGGGATCTTCGTCGCTTATCGCAAGCTCGTGATGGGCCGGCAGCGCGCCGGCGCGTAACCCCATCGTCCTAGACAACTCAACATGACAAAGCTGATCGAGCCGTCCGTTGCAACCGCGGTAGCGAAACGGGTGGCAGGCCGTTCCGAGAACGTCGCCGAAGCCGACCTCGCCAGACTGCGCCACAACCTCGAGCGGTCCGTGCCACGTTCTGAAGAACTCGTCGCTTCCGTCAGCGGCATCGCGGCTCCTCCTCCCGTCCGGTGGGGGATCCTCGACCGAGCCGCGTGGGCCGAGGCGAATATCGCCGGGATGTCGTCCCTTATCGCTCCACTCACCGACAAGGTGGGTCACAGGCTGGACTCGCTCCCACTCCCGATCAGGCTCGCTCAACGGGGAGTTGTATCCGTCGAGATCGGAGCGATGCTCGGCTACATCTCCAAACGCGTCTTGGGGCAGTACGACCTTCTGGTTCCCGAAGAGCCGGATCGCACGACGTCGCGCCGCCTCCGCCGTGCCACCGGAGACGCCTCTCTCTATTTCGTCGGCGCCAACATGATCGAAACCGAGAAGAAGCTGCATTTCGTCCCGGAAGATTTCGCACTCTGGGTCGCGGTTCACGAGGTCACCCACCGCTTTCAGTTCGCCGGCGTTCCGTGGCTGCGCGATCACTTCTTCGGTCTGGTGCATTCCTACATGGACTCACTCGAGATGGACGCGAAGCACTTCGCGCAGCGGCTTGCGACGGCAGGGAAACGCTTGCTCGCGAAGGACACCGCACCCGAGGAGCGGAATGCGGTGTACCTCTTTGCGGACGGACGCCAGCGCGAGGTCCTGGATCAGCTTCAAGCGCTGATGGCAGTCGTCGAGGGTCATGGGAACTTCGTGATGGACACCGTGGGCGCACAGGTGATCCCGTCTTTCCCCAAGATGAGGGAGATGTTCCAGAGGAAGCGCGAACAAACAAAGCTCGTTCAGCGCGCCGTCAACTACGTGATCGGCTTGGAGATGAAGATGCGCCAGTACGAGCTCGGTCAGCGCTTCTGCGAGTCCGCGACCGCGAGAGGTGGTTCTGGAGCGCTCGCTCATCTCTGGGCGGATCCCCGCAACCTTCCGACACTGGCAGAGCTGCGCTCGCCCGATCTCTGGCTGACGCGAGTCGCTTAAGGATGGCCGGGG
>JAXDJP010000152.1:0-6935 GCA_034665645.1 Actinomycetota bacterium
CTTGTCCGAGATGCGGATCACGTTCGTCTCGGTGGGCGCCTGGGTGGAGCCTTCCGTGGCCCCGGCCGTCGCGGTAACGGTCTCCAGCCACATCTCACCCGGGATCACCATCGCCACTTCGGTCATGATCGCGGGCCAGTTGAGGTCTCCGGTCATCACGGTGACGAGCGCAGTCCGCTTCGCGTTCACCTCGGCCTCGAGATCGGCGAACACCTGCAGCTTAGCGATCTCCTCTTGCAGAGCGGCATTGTGAGCTTGGGCATCGGCAAGCTTGCCTTCTTCGTCGCTGACGCGGCTTCCCAACACGATCCAGTATCCGATCAATAGAACGAGTACGAGGAGACCCGCCAACCCGACGAACGCGATGTTGCGCCGCTCGACGCGACGCTGCGCATACCTTTCGGGAAGAAGATCGACCTGGCGCATCATCGCTTGTGGCCTCCGAGCGCGAGGCCGACGGCCGCCGCAGCAACGGGCTCAACTTGGGCGACCTGCTCTTCGGTCAAGCCCGAGCGCGACACGTTCATCTGCGTCAAAGGCGTCGCACGCTGAACGGCGATGCCGAGCACCTCTTCCAGGGTCGGAACGAGCCCGGAGGTGAGAGAGCCTCCACCGGTCACTATCACCGAAGACACCAGGCCGGCGTCCTCTTGGCTGCTGTAGTAATCGATCGAACCCCGGATCTCGTTCACGAGGGCCGCGACGCGGGCCGTAAGAACCCGGCTTCCTTCCGCCGAGCCGACCCCCCGTCCGAGGTCGAGCTTCAGTGCCTCGGCCTCGTCGACCTCCAGACCCATCTCGGTCGAGATCGCGGTGGTTATGTCATCGCCGCCGATCAAGAGGATCCTGACGAAGCGGGGTTCGCCGTTCAGGTGAACGATGATGTTGCTCACCCCGGCACCGACGTCGATAACGGCCTCTGCACCGGCGACGCCGGACTCTTCTCGCGCCGCTGGGCTTACCGCGCGCGCGACGGCGAACGGAGTCAGGTCGACGCCGACCGGCTCGAGTCCCGCGTCGGCAACCGTAGAGACGAAGGTCTCCACCATCTCGGTCGCGGCCGCCACGAGGAGCACGCGCATCATGTGCTGCTGGTCTTCGGTCGTGTAGTCCTCGATGATCTGGAAGTCCAACTCCGCGTCTTCGACGGGCATCGGGATGTGGTCGGCGACCTGGAACCGGAGCGCCGACCTGAATTCTTTCTCCTCTAGAAAGGGCAGATCCATCTGGCGGACGACGACGCGCTGATTAGCGACGCCGATCACGGCTCGCTTGTTGCGGATCTTGGCTCGCTTCCAAAGCTGCGAGATCGCCTCCGACACGGTGCCGGGGTCGCGGATCTCTCCGTCGACAACGGCGCCCGCGGGCAAGGGGACCTGCCCGAAGGAGGTTAGCGAAGGGCTTCCGCGCGCCATCGTCACTTGAGCGGCCCGCACGGCGCTGGTTCCTATGTCCAGGCCGACGGGCGCCGCGGCGCCGAATTGCATCAGTTTTCCTCCACCCAGACGGTGCGATCGTTGAGGTAGCGATCGATGTCAGATCGCCTGATGCGATAGTTCTTGCCCACGCGGATGGCAGCGAGCTGCCCCGATTTGATCAGCCGGTACACGGTCATGTTCGACACGCGCATAACGCCGGCGACTTCCCCCACCGTGAGGAGAGGTTCCCCAAAGTCCCGCTGAGACATCCTCAGGCCTTTCACATAGCCCGCAAGCGGGCTCCCCGTCCCTCACCACAGAGGGCTTCTTATTCAACAGCCGTTAACAATAGGCGTCAAGCGTAGGCGTCGGCCACGGAAGTGGTCAACTTTAGTCTGACAAGCTTGTAATTCGATGAGACAGGGCGTGTGGGGAGCCGCCCCGCGACCGAATATATAGGGCGGGTTTGGGCCGCGGCGGCATTCGCGCCTTGACCGCGAAGGTATCGGCCGCGATGGGCGGATCACCGCCTCATACGTCCGGAGAGTTTCTTTGCTAGTTGATCGCTAGCGGTCGACCTCGGCCCAGTGGCCCGGGACGACCTTGTAGAAGCTCGCCGGGAAGTTCTGGATCCAGCACGGATCGAGCGTGACGGTCTCCGAGCTCGACCCGAAGGTTCCACTACCGTGCGAGATGAAGGTCCCGTTGAAGATGAACTTCCCCGTGGTGTTGAAGTCGCCGTCCATGATGAGCGCCCCGTTCAACATGTCGCCACCAGCTCCGACGTCGTAGAAACCACCGTTTTTGATATCCACAACAACCGAGTGGTTAAGGGCGGGGTTGAGGTTGCAACCCCACACGTTCCCATCCCAGTTGAAGTTGTTCTGCGTCGGCGTGCCGGCGCGGAACTCCACATAAACGATGAAGTTGTTCGTCGTGGCCGCAACCTGCTGGATCAGCTGCACGTAGTTCGAGCCCGACGCGACGCCCTCTTTGTAGCAGTCGGTCGTACCGGTGCCCCCAACGCCGGGGAACGAGCAATACACCCCGAAGGAAAGCGCCGCGTCCTTGAGGGCCGCGTGGTCCGGATCCGCGGGCTGGGATGGCGTGAACTTAGAGGTGCTGGGGAAACCCGTGGCGGTCGGGTCCTGCGTCGAACAGCCGCTGTTGATGCTCCCCGATCCCGCGGAGCCATCGCTGTCCCAGATCGACCTACCCGTCGTCCTGTCGGCGGCGCAGTTCTTCGTGCCGCTACCGGGCCCCGTGAACTCCGGGGTCGAGCTGTTGTTCAGGTAGATCCCCTTTCCTGCATGAGCGGCCGCAGGGATGGGGTCGGTCAAGAGCTTGCCCGACACGCTGGGGAAAAAGTCGCCGATCTTGTAGTAGGGATCGTTCCCCACGAAGGAGTCGTTCTTGCGGTCGGTGATGAACCCGTTCGCCTGCATCGTCATCCCGTTGTACGTGGGGTGCGCCTGCAACACGAAGTTCTCGGCGTACATGCCGACCGGCATCCCTATCGGCGAAAGCGCGACGATCTGCCGCACCTTCCGTACGGCAGATGGGTGCGTGCCGGTAGAAGTGATGACGAAATACGTCTTGTCGTTCGCCTGACCGGGATGCGGGCTGGTGGGACGCGACGAACACGCCGCCGGCGGGAATCGGTCGGCGGGATTCGTTGCAAAGGGGTCGTACACCGTCACGTTCACCGAGAACTGCCCGTTCCCGACGAGTCCGGGAGGAAGGGCGAATGCGGGGTCCGCGCACCCCGCTCGATTGAACGTGTTGAAATTCCCACGGCCACTCTTCATGTACTGGATCATGCGGTCGATGCCGGCCTCGGCGTACGACAATGCCTCGGCGGCCTTGCGATCGTCCAGACCTCCGCGGAATTCCTGGATGGTGGCGAAAGCGGCAACAGAAGTGACTGCCGTTAGGGCCGCTCCTATGAAAAGTACCGTCACCATCGCGACGCCTGCTTCGCTCCTCAATCTCTTCATCATCGTAGGTTCCTCAACTGTGCTTGGTCGTAGAAGTTGGTGCTGGACTTCCCCACCGTCACTTTCAGCGAGAAACTGACGCCGTCGATGAAAGACAGCTCGGTGCCGTCGAGAACGCAGTTCTTGTTGCCGATCGACGATTGATCGAGTTCCACGGCGGTTGCGACCCCATCGATCGCGGTCGCGGGACTCGTGCTGCACGCCGACGTGACGTTCTCGTACTCGAGGCGGCTGCTCGTGAAGTTGAAAACGTTCGACGTGGCGTTAACCGTAGACACCCCTCTCATCAACACCTCGCTCGTGCCACCGTTGCTCACGGTGATCGTTCCGTTCGTCCCATTGGGATTGAACGTGTACGTCAACGACTCGTAGTTCCCGGTCGAGTCGGCCGGGGTTGGATCGATCACCCCGTTCGCGTCGAAGTCGCTCTCCACCTGAAAAGACGTGCTCGTTGGGCTCTTGAGCGCGTCGGCTTCGCGAGTGTCTCGCACCATCCGGTTGAAACCGAGGCGCGCCTCTTCCGACACGTTGACCACGTTCTGGGTGGTCTTCGATCCGGTCGCGGCCTGGAACATCACCCGGTAGAAGGCGGTCGAGACGATGCTGAAGAGGAATATCGCGATAAGGACCTCGATCATGCTGAAGCCCTCTTCCCGGCGTCTAAGAGCGGACATCGCTCGCCTCGCATGACATCCCGCCGACGGAGATCGTCAGCTTGCTCTCGGGGTTGCTCGGGTCCGTCTTAGCCGTCGTGATCGTGAAGGCGTACGGCATCGAAACTTTGGCGGTCTTCGTGTCGGGGGTGCTCGCGGTCATGAGCGGCGTGTATGACCACGAGTCGAGAAAGCCGGGCTTGCCCGTTTCGTCGAACAGGTAGACCGCGCTTCCCGTGCCCGCAACGCCTCCCACCAGAGGGTTTGACGTCCGGATCAAACTGAGCGTGTCGGTGGCCTGCCCCGCCGTGGTGCTACCACTGAGCGTTCTGTTGATGTTCCCAGCGGCCGTCTTGATGGTCATGTTCACTGTCCACGAACCCGTCGCCGTTGCCGCGGTTCCGGAAACCTGACAGTCCGTGGTGGCGGTGAAACCGTCGAAAGTGATGAGCGGTTTGCTGCTGTTATAAGTGGTCGGCAGGAGATTGATCGTCTGTGCCTGTGCCTTCGTCGTCGCTCTCACCCGAAGGGCGGTGGGCGAAACGGGGAACGTCTCGGCGTAGGACGACCCGAAGATCCTCTTCGCCTGGTTCCCGTTCGCCGGCTGCTGCACCGAGAAGACGTGGGCACCCGGCACCAGTCCGAGGAGGGCCTGGTTGCTGGTGTCAGCTTGGTTCGTGACCCAGAATTCTTCACCCCCGGCGCCGTTCGATCCCGGGACGAACCCGAAGTTCCCCGCCGCTCGCGGGAGTTCGTTCGTGACGACCGCGGCCGGGTTGGGGCTGAGGGCCTCGTTCACCCTCGTCTGTGACATACCCCCGATCCCGCCGGCGATGGTGATCCCCGGAGGGGCCGACACAGTCGTTCCCGCGCTGGAGGTGATCACTGGAGCCGGGGACGTGCTTGGAGGGGCATTGAGAACGCTTTGCGCCCCCGCCGCATCGGTCACGACGAAGCCTGCGGCCCCCGCGAATTCTTGTTGGTTGAGAGTCATCTGAGCGGCGCGCGAGGATTGATCGGCGCTGGCGAAGTTCTTGAGCCCGACCACCGATTGGAGTCGGCCGCTGAACGCGCGGAACGTGCTCAAGCGCCCGGCATTGGGTTGCCCGTCGGGAACCCGGTACGACGTGAGCGTCTGTGCAAGGAAGTCGAGGTTCGACGAGGCCCGAACCTTGTCGGGACTGAGCTTCCTGTCCCCGAGAAGACTGAGTAGCGAGAACTGGGCCGCCTTCGCTCCTTGCTGCCACGACACCTTCACGGTGAAGCGAAGGAGCTGCGCTGGGGGGGCCGAGCTCGCCGATGTGAACCCTGCAGGAGGGGTAATGACGTTGTACGTCTCGGGGTTGGAGTTCGCGACCGGTGCCACGAACTGGGCCGTGAACGTGACCGTGTAGGTGCTGGGGATCGAGGACGTCCCGTCCGGCCGCTTCGGAGGACAGGCGAGCGCTCCGCTGACCGCGGGAAGTTGCGAGGTAGACGTGCAGATCGTCGTGAACGTCTTGGTTGTCGTGCTGTACCCGGATCCGCCCGTGCCGACGACGAGGTCCGGGAAGTAGAGATCGATGACATCGCGCTTGGCCGCGGCATCGAAATAGGGAAGGCCGCGCACGCGCTCCATCGCGCCTTGCCCGATGTCCTTGCCTCTCGCATACGAACGCGACAACGCAGCTCCTTTGAGCGAACTGGCAAGGAGCGGGGCGATGCCGAGGACCATGATCGAGAAGACCGTGATCGCGGCCAGGGTCTCGATGAGGGTGAACCCACGCTCGTTGCCGAAGCGGCGCCTCACGAGCTCTCCACCCTTCCGGTGATGGGCGTAACGGTGATCGTTTTCGAGCGCGACAACTGTGGCTGCGTAACGGTGACGGATCCACTCGTAGCGCTGCCCCGCGCATAGAAGAAGACGAACTTGTCGGCCGACGCTCCCGGGATCGCCTTGCACAAAGTGTTCATGGCGGAGTCCGAGGGGGCCGCGAAACTGGCTGCGGAAACTTGGACGCCGCTCCCGAACTTGTTGGAGCGAACCTGCGTGCAAGTCGTCGAGGGATGAGATGCGGTGGTGACTGGGTCGTACTCGACGACTCCCCAATCGCTGGACCCGATCCTGAACCTCGCTCCGAACACGGTTGGGTGAGTCTCGGAGACGACCTGTTCCTGGAGCTGTCGAAGCTGCGAGACGACCTCGCCCTTCGCGCTCTCGAGGGACTGCACGAACCAGTAATGACGCAGGCCGGATGCGGTGAGCGCGAGAAGCATGCCCGTCAGAAGCATCACGGCAAGCGTCTCGATAAGGGTGTAGCCGCCTTCTTGGTTGCGCATCAAGCCCCTCTGGTTTCCGTTCGCGGTCGGTCTTGGTGTTATCGGCCGGAAGGCCCTCTCGCTTGACCGTCCGTGCGCCTTGTTTGTGGTTTCCCAGGGTCTAGGAGAAATAGAAAGAGGGGCGGATCTCTCCGCCCCTCTTCGACTTACTCTTTCTGCAGGTTTTACGTGCAGGCGGTGGTGCTGGGAGCGCCAACGGCGCTCGAGTAGAAGTAGTCCGGGACCGGCTGCGAGTGGTCTGCCTTGAGGCAGTACGCACCGTTTCCGGAGCTAAGGATGTTGACCGTAACGCCGTTCACGGGGCTGTAGCCCTCGCTGACGACCTGCGCCTCACCCGTGGCGTTGTTCGCGGGGTAGACACCGTTGTTGCCGGTAGCGTACGACTCCATGTTCGTCGCGTAGTTCTTCAGAGCCGACTCAGACTGTGCAACCCAACCCTTCTTACGCTGGTTGAGGAACACCGGGATCGCGATCGCCGCCAGGATGGCGATGATCAAGATGACAACCAAGAGCTCGATGAGGGTGAAGCCCTCTTCCCGCTCCTTCAT
>JAXDJP010000153.1:0-4538 GCA_034665645.1 Actinomycetota bacterium
CGCCGCGGGGCCGAACCAGACGCTCGAGACCCCGATGGGAGTTGGAGGCGAATCCCTCCACACCTGGATGTTCAAGACGCGTTTCTGGCACGACATGGTCGGTAAGGAAGGCGGCGATGAGGGCATCGACAACACGTTCGCGATGGAGGGCGACGAAGGGATAGGCGCCACGATCATGGGACGCAACATGTTCGGCCCTATCCGGGGCGAGTGGGGCGACTCGGACTGGAAGGGATGGTGGGGCGAGGAACCTCCCTATCACCACCCCGTTTTCGTCCTGACGCACCATCCTCATCCGCCGATCGAGATGCAGGGCGGGACCATCTTTAATTTCGTTACCGACGGCATCGAGGCCGCTTTCGAGCGAGCGGTCGAAGAGGCGGAGGGGCGAGACGTGAGGGTGGGAGGCGGGGCCTCGGTGGTTCAGCAATACATGCGCGCCGGCCTTCTCGACGAGGCGCACATCGTGATCTCTCCGATCTTGCTGGGAGGCGGTGAGAGGTTGTTCGACAACCTCGGCGAGAGCTTGGGTCGCTACCGATGTACCGAATCCGTCGGCTCGGGGGCCGTGACCCACGTGCGCATCGCCAAGGCTGACTAAGCCTTTAGTCGCAGCGGGATTTCCCCCTCACGTACCTGGCACTTCCTTCCACCTTCTGCCACAGTTACGTATATAGACGAGGGACCCTCCCCCGTACCCTGGATAACCAGGCGGAAAGGTAAAGGTTCTCGTTGAGCATCAGCCACGCGACTCCGCCGAGAGCGGCTCCAGCTGAGATCTCTGTCGGTCAGTCGCTATTGGGGACGCTCGTCGCGATCGTCGTTCCCATCGTTCTTCTCGTCGCGCTCATGTCGGCGCGTCCTCATCTCTCTATCCTTACGACCATCGGAGCGGGGATCGCACTGGTGGTCGGGGGTTCCATCCTCGCCGGCGCGGTGTGGCGAACGTCCCTGTCCCATCACCGCCTCCAAGTGGTCGACCTCTTCGTGTGGTCGTGGGCGAGGAGGAGGCGCAGCGCACGAAAGATCTCCCGACAGGTCGCGGCACTCCAGGGCGATAGCTCTGGCGGGCAAGGCCCCCGGCTCACGCGCAAAGAGCAACTGAAACTCCTAACCGAACTAAGCGCGGCTTTGGAAGCCAACGATCCCTACACGCACGGCCATTCCCGTCGCGTGGCTCGTCACTCGTACCGAACGGCTCTCGCGCTCGGATTTCCTGCGGGCGAGATCGAAAACCTGCGGCGCGCAGCGCAACTGCATGACGTTGGAAAGATCGACGTCCCGCAGTCGGTGCTCCAGAAACCGGGTGGGCTTACGCCTGAAGAACGTTCGTTGATGGAGCAGCACTCCGTCTACGGCGCGGAGATGGTGTCGGTGCTGCAGGACGAAGAGATCTTGCTCGCCGTGCTCCACCATCACGAACGCTGGGATGGCCTGGGCTACCCGGACGGTTTGAGAGAAGACGAGACCCCTCTGTCGGCGCGCGTTATCGCCGTCGCCGATGCCTTCGATGCGATCACGTCGGCTCGCCCCTACCGCAAGGCAGGTTCGCGCTCGGAGGCGGTGCGGATAATCCGAGACGGAAGAGGCTCGCAGTTCGACCCCGAGATCGCCGATCGTTTCCTCGCCGCGCTCCCACTTTCGCTATCAACTCTAGGTCCGCTCGCCATCTTCGCAACTCCGTTCCAGGTGTTCGCTCGTTTCGGATCATGGCTGCGCGGGCTGGGACGCGACTATGCGCCCGCCGCGGTAGCGCTGGCGATCGCGGGACTCGTTTCGGCGGGAGCGATCGACCTCCCGAGCAATGCGCACACCGAGCAACTCGCGGCAACCAACGCCGGAGGTTCCGGAAACGGAGGTTCGGGCGGCGGAGCGAACGGGAGCGGCAAGGGGGCCGGCTCGGATGGCAAAGGCGACCACGTCCTGGGCAAGCGCATCAAGCGCGGATCCGGCGGCCCGGCCGGAGTCACCACCACGACGGATCCTTTCAACGCCGGTGGCGGCGCGGGTAGTGGCAACGGACCGGCCGGAGGCGGCGGGGCGACCCCTACAACCTTCCCGTCCGGTGGCGTGTCGACCACGTCCGTTACGCCCCCCACGTTCGCAGCCACGACCACAACTGCAGGCACCGTGACGACTGCCCCTCCGACGACGGTTACGACCTTGCCGCCGACTACCGCTCCTCCGACGACCGCCCCTCCGACGACGGTTACGACCTTGCCGCCCACTACAGCTCCTCCGACGACCGCCCCTCCGACGACGGTTACGACCTTGCCGCCCACCACCGCTCCTCCGACGACGGCTCCTCCGACGACCGTGACGACTATCCCGGTAACTACATCGACGACCGCTACGGTTCCGACAACTACGACGTCGACCACGGTCCCCATCACGACCACGACGACGTTCCCGGTGACGACTACGACTTTCATCGTCACGACTACGACGTTCCCCGTGACGACGACGACCGAACCCGTCACCACAACCACGGTGCCGATCACGACCACTACGACGTTCCCGGTGACCACGACCACGGTGCCGATAACAACCACGACGACGTTCCCCGTGACGACGACCATCCCCGTGACCACCACCACACTGCCGGTCACGACCACCACCGAGCCGTTCTGCGGCGGAAGGGTCGACCCGCAGCCCGACAATGGACAGGATTGCGAGCGTCCGCCCAACCGATAGCGCCGGCAGCGGCGTACTCTGAACCAAGATGACAGGACTCAAGGACAGACGAGTTCTCGTCACGGGAGCAACGGGATTCGTCGCTTCCCGCCTGATCCCCGAGCTGTTGGCCGCCGGCGCCACCCTGCGCGCGACGTCTCGCAAACCACAAGCGATCGAAACAAAGTTCCAAGATGTCGAGGTTGTGCCGTCGGACCTTTCCGATCCTGCTTCCTTGCGACCCGCTTTGGACGGCGTCGAGGTCGCTTTCTACCTGGTCCATTCGATGGCCGGGGACGACTTCGAGGCGAAGGATCGCGAGGCGGCAACCAACTTCCTCCGGGCTGCCGAGGAAGCCGGCGTCGAGAGGATCGTCTACCTAAGTGGCTTAGGGCAACCGGATCAGGAGCTGTCCCATCATCTCAAGAGCAGACAAGAGGTCGGCGCGCTCTTAGCGTCGGGAAAGATCCCCACGACCGAGTTGCGCTGCGCCATCGTCATCGGGTCCGGCTCGGTTGCCTTCGACATGCTGCGGTATCTGACCGAGCGGCTTCCGGCGATGATCGCTCCGAGATGGCTGTCCACTCGCATCCAGCCGCTGTCCGAGGACGATCTCGTCCGGTATCTCATCGCCGCGGCTGCCGAGCCCGAACCTGGAGGGATCGTAGAGATCGGCGGAAGCGACATCGTTACTTACCGGGAGATGATCCTCGGCTATGCCGCCCAGCGCAGCCTGCGTCGCGTCATCGTTAGCGTGCCGGTTCTCTCCCCTCGCCTCTCTTCTTACTGGGTGAATCTCGTTACTCCGGTATCCGCCTCGATAGCGCGTCCTCTGATCGAGGGTCTACGGAACGAGGTCGTAGTGACCAACATGGGCGCCGCCGAGCGTTACCCACAGATCGAACCGATCGGATACGAGGAAGCCGTGTCCAACGCACTGGGACGTCAGGTCGAAGCCATGACGGAGGCGGTGATGAGCGGGGAGTCGATGGTCCCCGGAACGGACGTCGGCCTATTGACGGACGAGCGAACCGTTCCGGTCGCCTCGAGACCCGAGGATGCCGCGACCGAGCTCCGAGAGCTCGGCGGCGACCCTTCCTGGTATCCGCTGAGCTGGGCATGGTGGATAAGAGCTCGACTCGACGATCTATTCGGAGGTGCGGGACTCCGATGGCAGCAGCCCGATGGAGCGCTCGTCGCCGGGGTCAAAGTCGACTGGTGGACGGTTGCCAGAGCCGGCGACCGTGCCCTGATGTTGAGGGCCGACATGAAGACCCCAGGCGAGGCGTGGCTGGCATTCCGCGTTGACGAACGGGCGTCCGGCAGCGAACTGAAGCAGTCCGCTTTCTTCAGGCCCAGAGGCATAACCGGCAGGCTCTATTGGTGGCTCTTGCTTCCCTTCCACGCGCCGATCTTCGCCTTGATGTCGAAACGTCTTGCAACGCGGATGGGCCACCGCTAGCAGAACCCAGGGCCTAGCCCTCGGTGATCGCTCCCCCCTCGAAGGCCGTTCCGGCCATCTTCGTCACGTTGCTAAGCAACCCCGACAGCTCTAGGGGCAGAACGAACTTCGTCGAGTCGGACGACCCCAAGGCCTTGAGCGCATCGAGGTACTGGAGGCTCATCGTGTTCGCATCGATCAGCCGAGCGACCTCCCACACCTTGGCCAGGGCCTGGGAAAAGCCCTCGGCCTGAAGGATCGCGGCCTGCCGGCCTCCCTCGGCATTGAGGATGCTTGCTTGCTTGTTCCCCTCGGCGTTGAGGATCGCGGACTGCTTGTTCCCCTCGGCCACCGTGATGGCAGCTTGCTTCTGACCCTCGGCCTCGGTGACGACCGCGCGACGGGTCCGCTCGGCCGACATCTG
>JAXDJP010000154.1:0-5041 GCA_034665645.1 Actinomycetota bacterium
TTCCGTTGATCAGGAAGTCCGCTTCATCGATCAGCACGAGATCTTCTTTCGACCAACCCCGTTCCTTCAATTCACGCGCCGGATGAGCCTGCAGAGCGCGGCGTTCTTCCGCCTCGAACAAACCTTCAGACGCCACCTTCAACGCAGACGGACTCGTCAATACGCGACGAACGAGCGCGGCGGCCCCTTGCGCCGGCCACATCTTGTTGATCGCTCGCGCGATCTCCGAACGCTTCACCACGCTTTGGACCGTCTCGACAGCGTCGGATGTCGCCGTGTTGAGAGCGTGTTCGTGGGTCTTGAATAGGTGGCTCTTGATCGCCTCAAGGAATCGCTCACGTCCATCTCGGTACGAAGGAGCCTTCTCGCTGTGTTCCCTGAGGAGGGCGTTCAACGTCCCGCGAGGCAGGTCCAAGATCACCCCGCCGGCCATCGTGCGCGCTCCTTGTTCCGCGGGCCTCAATCGATTCCAGCACGCGCGATACAACACGTCGGCCATGCGGATATCCCCTTTGATGCGCGCGACGTACTCGGGGTCGACGGCTTTGGCTCGAGCGAGGCCGCCGGCCAATCCCTCGGTCGTCGTTTGGAATGCGGCGGTCTCGCCCAGCGACGGGAGCACGTGAGCGATGTACTCGAGGAAGAGTTGGTTAGGCCCGACTATCAGGACCTTGTGGCGTTCCAGCATCTCGCGATGCTCGTAAAGAAGGAACGCGGCCCGGTGCAATCCCACCGCGGTCTTGCCGGTGCCCGGCCCCCCTTGCACGATGATGAACTTGTCGATCTCGGAGCGGATGATGAGGTCTTGTTCGGTCTGGATCGTGGCGACGATGTCGCGCATCTGACCTGTGCGCGCGCGACCGAGCTCCGCGAGCAACGGATCGGGAACGCCTCCATGGGACGAGAGCATCGAGTCCGGGTCGGCAAGGTTCTCGTCGAAGACGTCGACGAGACGGCGACCCTCGAGCACGAAACGACGGCGCCGCTCGAGTCCCATCGGATCCTTGATCGTGGCCCGGTAGAAAGGGGCGGCCACTTTCGCTCGCCAATCCACGACGACAGGGTCTCCCTTGCCGTCGCGAACGTGTCGGCGGCCGATGTAGTGCTTCCCACCCTCCTCCGGATCGATGCGTCCGAACGTCAGGGGGGCCGCGCTGTCGCCCAGAGAAGACAGACGCTCACGTAGGTGCCAGCGCAGGGCGTCGTCGTCTACGGGATTCCCGCCCTTGCTGTGTTTCAAGAGCTCGGAGGTGTGCTCGCGCATCTTCTCCAGGCAGGCGTAAGCGTGATCTATTTGCGCCTGTTCTGACTCGATCTCTGGGTCGCTCAGCCGTCCGCCTTCGCTCGACACAACGGGGGTCACGCTATCCAAGCGGCGGCTCCTGGGGAAGGGACCAATGCGGATACCGCAACCCCCTGGGCAAGGGCCGGCCGCGCATCTATCGTGCGATGGAGTCGGTCCGTTTATCGAGGAGGCCAGTATGGGGTTCATGGACAAGGTCAAATCCGCCGCGGCGGATGCCGCCGCTCAGGCGAAGACGGCGACCGGCCAAGCTCAGTCGAAGATCGAGCAGGCGCAGTTGAAAAAGAAGCTCGAAGAGACCGCGGCGAGGCTCGGCCACGTCATCTACGACGAGCGGACGAAGGGAACTCCAGAGGGTCCGCAGACCGATCAACTGATCGCCGAGATGAAGGATCTAGAGGCCAAGATCGAGGCGGCAGGCACTCCCGCGAGCAGCTAGAGCTTCTTTCACCCATACGACCTCCTAAAAGCTGTCTAGGAATCTAGGCAGTTGGGTATCTGTTGATGTAGATAGACATACTTTTACCCATCTGAGGAGGACGACGTGGCTGAGGACTGGAACGCCTCGATCATCAAGGAATTCCGCGAGAACGACGGCAAGGTGGGCGGGCGCTTCAAGGGAGCTCCCATCCTCCTCCTTCATTCTTACGGCGCGAAGACGGGGCAAGAACGCGTCAACCCGATGATGTATCAGAGCGTCGATGATGGCTGGGCGGTGTTCGCGTCGAAAGGCGGGGCCCCCACCAACCCGGACTGGTACTACAACCTCGTGGCGAACCCCGAGGGGGCGATCGAGGTCGGCACCGAGACCATCAAGGTCAAGGGCCGAGTCGTCGATGGCACCGAGCGAGAGGCGATCTGGAGCAAGCAGAAAGCCGACTACCCGAACTTCGCCGAGTACGAGCGGAACACGACACGAGAGATCCCGGTCATCGTCTTGGAGCGTGCATAGCCGGGACTAGAGGCAAATAGCCCTAAAGAACCGCCACAAAAGAGACAACTACGTATCAAGCCGAGCCCTCTACTAGCCGTAGTACTACGTAACGGCTAGAAGAAGGCGGGGGCTGGATGGTTGGCGATTTAGTTCGGTGGATCCGTAGGACCCTTCCGCAGGGCCATCCCATCGCGCCCGAGAACTGGGACCGCCGGCACTTCGGCATCCTCTGCCTCCTGTGGGCGCACGTCCTCATCGTGCCGGTGTTCGGTATCTCGCAGGGCCTCGGCGCCCCGCATTCGATCCTCGAGGCGTCGGTCATCGGCGCTCTCGCGATGGTCGCCAGCACCAAAGGCCTGTCGCGTCCGACGAGGGCCGTCTTCGCGACCTTGGGTCTGATCACTTCCTCGGCGATCCTCACGCACTTCTCGGGCGGCGTCATCGAGATGCACTTCCACTTCTTCGTCATGGTTGCAGTAGTAACTCTCTACCAGTCGTGGCTTCCGTTCGTGGTTGCGATCGGATACGTGGTGTTGCACCACGGCATCCTCGGGGCCATCGATCCGTCCGGCGTCTACAACCACCCGGAGGCGATCGCACAGCCGTGGAAGTGGGCACTCGTCCACGGATTCTTCATCCTCGCCGAAAGCACCGCTTGCTTGATCGCATGGCGCATGAATGAGATCTCCTTGGAAAGCGAACGCAATGCGCGTACCGCACTCGAGCGCGTCAACGTTGAGCTCGCCGAAGCCCAGGAGCTGGCCCACATGGGAAGCTGGGAATGGAACCTGATCACGAACGAGCTGTGGTGGTCGGACGAGCTCTACCGGATCTTTGCCGTCCCCAAGGATTTCGAGCCCAGTTATCAACGATTCCTCGAACTCATCCATCCCGACGATCGAGCCCGAGTCTCGGCCGTCGTCGAGAGCGCTGCGGTGGTCGACGGGACACTTGAGTACGAGTCTCGCGTCGTTCGCGGTGACGGCGAGGAGAGGATCGTCCACGCACTGGGCGGCGTCACGACGGACGCTACCGGTGCAGCTCAACGGATGATCGGTACGTGCCAGGACATCACCGAGCGAAAAGCTCTGGAGCAGGAGGTCGAGCATCAGGCATTCCACGACGCTCTGACCGGGCTGGCCAATCGCGCCCTCTTCCTCAATCGCGTGGAACACGCTCTTGCCCTCAGCGAGCGGAATCGATCTCAACTCACGGTCCTTTTCATCGACCTCGATGGCTTCAAGGCCGTGAACGACACGCTCGGCCACTCCGCGGGAGACGAACTCCTTAGGAAAGTGGCGTCGCAGCTCAGTGGCTCCCTGCGGCCCGCGGACACCATCGCTCGTATCGGAGGCGACGAGTTCGCCATCCTCCTCGAAGGGTCCGGTCTCGACGCCGCAACGAGCGTGGTGAGGAGACTCCAGGCGGACTCGGAGAAGGTCGTGATCCTCGGCGACCGCGAGCTAACCGTGCGCTCGAGCATCGGGATCGTACAAGCGCAAGGCCACGCATCGGCCGAGGAACTCCTCCGCGACGCGGATACCGCGATGTACGCAGCCAAGAACAAGAAAGAGGATCGCGGAAGTCACGCCGTGTTCGAGCCCGGCATGCGTGACTCGATCGTGAGAAGGCTCGAGCTCAAGACGGAGTTAGCAAGAGCGATCGCCAACTCCGAATTGGTCCTGCACTTCCAGCCCCTCGTCGACCTGCCTACTCAGACGATCGGGGGCTTCGAGGCCCTGGTCAGGTGGGAGCACGCAACGCGGGGTTTGATCCCCCCCTTCGACTTCATCCCCTTGGCGGAGGAAACGGGGCTCATCGTTCCGCTCGGCGAATGGGTGCTGCGCGAGGCGACGATGCGCGCGAAACAGCTGCAGGAAGAGACCGGTCGGCCTCTTTATATGGCGATCAATCTCTCGGCCCGCCAGCTCCTGCAAACGGACGTCGTGGGCTCGGTTTCGAAGGCGTTGCTCGAATCCAAGATGGACCCCGCCGATATCGTGCTCGAGATCACCGAGACCAGCTTGATGGAAGACGCTCAAGCAGGTGAGCGCGTCTTACACGAATTGCGCGAGCTCGGGGTACGCATCGCCATCGACGACTTCGGCACCGGGTATTCGTCGCTCAGCTATCTGAAGCAGTTCCCGATCGACATCCTGAAGATCGATCGCACCTTCGTGTCGAGCATCACGGAGGGTCCCGAGGAGTCCGCTCTGGCAGAGGCACTGATCCACCTGTCGCGCATCCTCAGCCTCGACACCGTGGCCGAGGGCATCGAGCGCGAAGGGCAGGAGGCGACGCTGCGCCGGCTCGGCTGCCGGCTCGGCCAGGGCTACCTCTACGCGCGGCCGCTCTCGCCGGAGCAGGCCGGGGAGCTGCTGGGCGGCCGGTCGCTCGGGCAGGCGGCGTAGCGGCTTCGCCGCGCGCCGGCGGCGGCGCTGCGGGACAATCGGTCGGTGCGCGCCCACGTCGTCGACCATCCGGGCCCGCCGCGGGTCATCCAGCCACGCGAGCTGCCCGATCCCGAGCCGGGGCCCGGCTGGGTGAAGATCGCCATCGAGGCGTTCGGGCTGAACCGCTCGGAGGTCTTCAGCCGCCAGGGGCACTCGGGGGCGGCCGTCACCTTCCCACGGGTGCTCGGGATCGAGTGCGTCGGCACCGTGGCGGCGGCACCCGACGGCGATCTCGCGCCCGGCACGACGGTCGCCGCGGCGATGGGGCAGATGGGGCGCGCCTACGACGGCGGCTACGCCGAGCTGACCGTCGTCCCGAGCAGCAACGTGTTCCCGGTGCGCTCGACGCTG
>JAXDJP010000155.1:0-4628 GCA_034665645.1 Actinomycetota bacterium
ACGACCTGCCCCAGGCGCAAGACATCATCGCCCACCTCGTTCGCGGCGAGCCGTGGGCCGGGACGTTCCGGATCATCACCAAGAGTGGCGGCGCTCGATTGATGCATCTCAGTCACCGGTTGATCACCGGAGACGGGGGCCGCGTCGAACGGATCGAGGGTCGGGGCATCGACATCACGGAGCACGAGTCGCTTCGCTCACTCCTGAACTTGGCGGAGACGAGTCTGCGCATGCTCGGATCCGAGGTTCCGGTCGGCTTATGGACGACCGACACCGAACTCAGGTTCACATCGGCGACGGGATCGGCGGCGGGCGAGCTGGGACTGCAGCAGAACCAGATCAACGGCATGACGTTCCGTGAATTCTTCGTGACGGACGACGAGGCCTTCACTCCCATAGAAGCTTCCAACCGGGCCCTTAAGGGGGAGACGGTGCCTTTCGACCTCGAATGGGGTGGGCGCTACTTCCGCGCGCTCGTGGAACCTTTGCGGGACGCTCGTGGAACCACCATCGGGACGATCGGTGTCGCCGTCGACGCGACCGATCGTTTGGAACTCGAAACGCGCATCCACGAGTTGGAACGCGAGATACTCGTTCTTCGTCACGGGCGTAGTGGATCGACGGAGAGTGCCGCCGGCGAGATCTTGCGGGTGGGCGACCTCGAGATCGACCCGGCCGAGTTCGTGTGCCGGCGCGGGGATGAGATCTTGCCGCTGACTCCCATCGAATTCCGCTTGCTGTTAGAGCTCGCGCAGAACGCGGGCCACGTTCTCACCCGAGCGGTTCTTCTCGAAAAAGTGTGGGGGTACGACTTCTTCGGCGGCCCGGGCGTCGTCAACATGGGGATCAGACGGTTGCGTGAGAAGGTCGAGAGGGACCCGACGAATCCGACTCTGATCCAAACGGTCAGAGGAGTTGGCTACCGCCTCCTCGCGTAGCTTTCGTTATCAACCTGTTATCAGATTGTTACCTCTCGCGCCGGGAACCAGGGCGCCAGTGGGGAAGTACATAACTACCTCGGACAGATCCCCAACCGAAGGTGGTTCATGGCTCCACGACCCACGCCCATATCGCATCAAGGTCCCCAGGGGGCCGGGTCGAGCGTGCCGGAATTTCTCGACGCTCACATCCTCCTCGTCAGCGAAACGCCCGACCGCGTCGCGGTGACGCAGGCTCTAACGGACGCGGGCTACGAGAACGTCAAAGCCATCACCTCGATCAAGCAGCTCAGCGTGTTGGGGGCGCACGGACCCGATCTTTTGATCGTGGACCTGGAAGGTTCGCCGAAGGATTTCACGGTGGTTCAACAACTCGGTTCGGCGACGGGCGCGCGCGACTTCGTCCGCGTCATCGTGTTGACACCGGATCCCTCTCGGAGCATCCGCACTTCCGCGCTGCAGGCCGGAGCCATGGAGGTGCTCGCCAAACCGGTCGATCCTCTGGAGTTGAAACTCCGCGTTCGCAATCTGCTTCGCGCCCGGAGCTCGGAACTCAGCTTGCGCAGGCAGAACGAAGACTTGAGAACCCAAGTGAAAGAACGCACATCAAGCTTGTGGACCGCGATGAATGAACTGAATGACCACGCGGCTCAGTTGCAACTCTCACAAGAGGAAACGCTGACCAGGCTGGCGCGGGCTGCAGAGTTCCGCGACGACGAGACCGCTCAGCACGTCGAAAGGATGAGCTTGTGCGCCTCTGTGATCGCGCGCGCGTCCGGCCGCAGCGCGGGCGAGGTCAAGTTGATACGTATGGCGAGTCGTCTCCACGACATCGGAAAGATCGGGATCCCCGACAGCATCTTGCTGAAGCCTGGGAAACTCGATCCGGAAGAACGTGCGTTGATGGAGAAGCATGTCGAGTACGGCTACAACATCTTGGCGGCAGCGTCGTCCCAACTGATGCAGACAGCGGCGACGATCGCACACGCGCATCACGAACGTTTTGACGGCACCGGCTACCCACAAGGCCTCAAAGGGGAGGCGATCCCATTCGAGGGTCGCGTCGCCGCGATCGCAGACGTGTTCGATGCGTTATCGATGGACCGCGTCTACCGGAAGGCTTTCTCGATACTCCAGGCCATCGAGATGATGAAAGAGGGGCGAGGGAAACAGTTCGACCCTCACTTACTCGACCTGTTCCTCGAAGCGCTACCGGAGATCCTCGTTCTACGCAGGGAATTTGCGGAGGACTGAGCTCTAAGCCCGCAAGTGGCCCGTGTCGTTCCACAGGAGAATCGCCCGGTGCTCGTGTTCCTTACCGAGTACCGAGACGCCGGCCGTGCCCAGCACGAAGAACCGGCCGGCGTCGGGGCCGAGACCCAGGAACCGCGCCGCCAGCGCCCTCGTCATGTGCCCGTGTCCGAAGATCAGGACCGATCCGTCCACCTCGAGAACGGTCTCCAGCACCCGGTCGGCGCGCCTTCCGACGTCCGCCACGGTCTCACCGTCGGGACAGCCGTCTCTCCAGAGATCCCAGTCCGGTCGCTCGATCCGGATCTCCTTCGTCGTGAGGCCTTCGTACGCGCCATAGCGATACTCGATCAGATCGTCGACTGGAACGGCATGCGGGAAACCGGCGAGCTTCGCCGTCCGCACGGCCCGAAGCGATGGGCTGGTCAGGACCATGTGGAAGCGCTCGCCGGACAGTCGTTTGCGCAGCGCCACCGCTTGGCGCGCGCCCTCTTCTGTGAGGTCGAGGTCGGTCACGCTTGTGTGACGCCTCGTCCGGGTCCACTCCGTCTCGCCGTGGCGAGCGATCCACAGCTCCCTCAAGCAGCCGCCGGCGTTGGGTCGGGGGGGCCGAAGAGGAAATGGATGAGTGATCCGATCGCCCATCCCATCGCGGCACCGCCCACGACGTCCAAAGGAAGGTGCGCCCCCACGTAGATCCTGGCGATCGCGACCAGGGCGGCTCCCGTCCACACCACGATGCGAACCCTCGGCCTCAGATATGGCGTGATCACGGCCGCGAGGGCTGCTGCCGTGGCGGCATGACCCGACACGTACCCGTGTCCGGTCCCGGGGGTTCCTCGCAAGATCACGTCGGTCAGCAACTCAGCGGGTCGGCCGCGGATAACGACCTGTTTGACGAGTTTTGCGAGGAGCCATGCCCCCGTCCCTGCGACGAATAGGTCCGCCGCCATTCGGAAACGTCTGAGCGCGGCCGCGATCAGAGCAGCGACGGGGACGATCAAGAAGTTTCCCAACTGCATGACGACCTGCATCGGGATGTTCAAGAGATCGGGCAAGCCGTTGATCCCATAGAAGATGTCCGATTCGAAGTCGCTGACTCCGAATCGCTTGATCGGAAGGGAGGTCACGATCAAGACCGCTACGGCGATCAGCATCTGCAGACCGTGGCCGCGCCGGTTGGACGAAAGGATCTTTCGACTCACAGGCTGCTTCCCTGGTCGTTCGGCGCTCGAACTCAGTGGATTCTCCCGGCATCTAGCCCGTTTCGTGCTCCGAATGATGACATTCCGAGGCGGGGACGGTCTCGCGACTGCTCGCGTTCCTTAATTACGTATTCCTGGCAACCCACCGGGCGCACAGAATCGAGGTAGGGGAGGTGGGCGCGCGCGCCGACCTCCTTCGGGAGAGTGATGTCAGAAGAAACCGGACACGACCAAAAAGGGACGAATAAAAAGGTTCGCCGTCTGATACAGGGCCTTTTCTCGGCCGTCGTCGTCATTGCGATCTTCTTCTACGCGCTTCCAAAGGTCGCGGACTTCTCTGAAGTTTGGAAGTCGATCCGGGACATGACGCCGCTCGAGCTAGGAACTCTGGCGCTCGCGGCCTTGTGGAACATCGTTACCTATTGGTTCGTGATCGTTTCGTCGCTGCCGGGGTCGAACGTGTGGCAGGCGATGAAGGTCAATCAGGCTTCGACCGCGGTTTCGAACACTCTCCCTGCCGGGGGCGCTTTGGGTCTGGGTGTCACGTACGGGATGTTCTCCGGCTACGGCTTCACTCGATCGGAGATCTCCCTCTCGATCCTGGTCTCTGGGATCTGGAACAACTTCGTGAAACTCGGGATGCCGATCGTGGCGCTGGCTGCCTTGGCAGTCACGGGTACGGCGAGTGCCGGGCGAGTGACCGCCGCCATCATCGGCTTGATCGTGCTCGTGGTTGCGATCTTCATGTTTGCCATGACTTTGCGCAGCGACCGCCTCGCAGCAAAGGTGGGAGGCGCACTGGGCCGGGTGGGGAGCTTCTTCCGAAAGCTTTTGCACAAGGCGCCCACCCAGGGGTGGGACAAGTCGGCAGTGCGGTTCCGAGGGCAAACCGTCACGTTGCTTCATCGCCGTTGGATCTCCCTGACGGTTGCGACTCTCGTTAGTCATTTCTCGCTGTTCTTCGTCCTGCTCCTTGCTCTACGCCACGTCGGCGTTTCCAACAGCGAAGTGAGCTGGGCCGAGGCACTCGCGGCGTTCGCGTTCGTGCGTTTGATCTCCGCCTTACCGATCACTCCGGGCGGACTCGGTGTCGTCGAGCTCGGACTTACTGCAGCTTTGGTCACGGCCGGAGGAGACGAAGCAGCCGTCGTTGCGGCCGTGCTCGTCTATCGAGCGCTCACGTATCTCCTCCCGATCCCGATCGGTGCGCTCATGTACCTCAAGTGGCAACGCG
>JAXDJP010000156.1:0-2785 GCA_034665645.1 Actinomycetota bacterium
GGAGGCGATACGGCCGACGCTCTTCGCGACCTCCAGCATCTGACCTCCGCGGGCGTCGTCGAACTCGTCGAGTCCTCTCCCAAGGTTAGGCCGCCTTCCCCTCCCGTAGTTCCGCAGGCGCCGACCGACGCGGCCCCCCACGACGCCGCCCCCCGCGAAGCGGCTCCCAGCGACCCGAACCCCGCCCCGCGGGAAGAGCCTCCCTTGCCCGTCCACTCTCCGCTGCAAGTGGTTCCGCAGGAGGCCGTCGAGGCACTCGAGGAAGAGGCTCCGCCGGAGCCCGCCCCTCCCCTCAAAGAGGATTTCGCCGCGTTCCAGGAGGTCGCTATCGCTTCGGCTCACGAGAGCGTGGGAGACGGGGCGGAGACCGCCACCCCCCCTCCGTCTCCACCGGTCGAGGATTTCGATGCTCCGGGTCACGGCGAGATGACCACTCGGATCCCCGAAGACGAGCCCACGCCGTCCCAGTCCGCACCGCCTCCTCCTCCGCCTCCGCCGGCATCGATGGAGACCCCGCGTCGCCGAGCATCGGACCCCTCCGACGTCGTCAAAGCACTGGCGGGACTTCGGATCGACGATGAGGCATCGAGGCGGCTCACTCGCGCCGCTACGCCGGAACCGGCGGGCGACGACGACGAGCCGCTTCCCGAAGTAGACCCCGCACTGATCGCCAGACTCATCCAGGGCGTGAAGGATCTGTGACCACCCGCTCTAGATCCGGGATCGTCAGGCGACAGCGGCGCGACGAAGAGAATCCTCTCAAGATCGTCGTCACCGGGCCCTTCTCGGCCGGGAAGACGACGTTCATCCAAACGATCAGCGAAGACGGATTCCTTGCCACCGACCGGGCCGTGACCGACGCGTCTCGGGCGCGCAAGAAGCAAACGACCGTAGCTATGGACTTCGGGAAGCTGACCTTCTCGGACGACCTCTCGCTCCAGCTCGTCGGAACGCCCGGTCAAGACCGTTTTGAGGTGATGTGGGAGATCCTGTCCCGGGGCATGATCGGTTTCATCTTGCTCGTGGATGCTTCGGCCCCCGATGGCCTTGCAGAGGCCGCCACGATCCTTGGCCGCTTCCAGGGCTTTCGCGGCGTCCCATTCGTGGTCGCCGTCAGCCATCTGGACGACCGCTCCGCCGACCCCGCCCACACGCTCGACGAGGTTCGCCGCGGTCTGGGCATCGCGAGAGGGGTTCCGGTCGGACCGTGCGACCCGCGCGTCAAAGAAGACGTGAAAGCGGCGCTCCTGCAGCTGCTCGGCCTCATCCTGGCGGGCGTCGCACGTCCCTCCGCGGCCACGGGCTGACGTGGGCGCGGCCCGCTGGGTGATGGGGGCGGCCCTTCTTGGAGCCGCCGCGGCGTTCCTGAAACGCAAAACGCAGGTCCGACCCGGAGCGGGGACCGCGGTGTCCCGTGCCGCCCTCGGCGCCGACGGGGCCTTGCCCGCCCCGGGGGGCGCCTCGACCGACCCCGTTATCGAAGCGACCGGCGAGGGATCCGTGCACCTGATCATGGCCGATGGGAGCGTCGTCGACACCACCGGCGATGTCGAGCTCGACGACCGTCTTCGCCACCTCGGGACCACCCTGATGGGGACCGAGACCGATCCGGACTAGTTAACCAGTCTTTTCCAGGGGCGTTTTCGCCTCGGAACCCCTTTAGTCCTCGCGGCAAAGGCCGATAAAGACGTCAGGGCGCGCTGCCCGTAATCGGCTTTTGTGGAGGTTTCTCTATGGCGCTGGGTTCCACCGTCCGTCCGCAGGGACAGCTCGACGAGCTTTTGCGCGCCCGAGGGCTGATCACCGACGAACAGCTCGAGGAAGCACGCTCCCAGGCGGTACAGAGGGGGCGATCGGTAGGCCGCGTCCTGATCGAGCTCGGTTACGTAACGGAGGCCGGACTCGTTGCGATCCTGTCAGAGCAACTGGGTTTGGAGTTCGTCGATCTGACCGAAACGCAGATGGACGCGTCGGCGATGGCGATGGTTCCCGAAGCCACGGCTCGTCGGCACAACTGCATCCCGGTCCGTTTCGAGGACAACAAGCTCGTCGTGGCGATGGCGGATCCGGCCAACGTCATCGCGATCGACGACATCCGGGCGCTCACGGGCAAGGAGATCCGGGCCGTTGTCGCGACCAAAGCAGACGTCGTTGCTGCGATCAACCGCTCGTACCGGCTCGACCGTACGGCAGAGACGCTCGCCGAGGAGGCCGCGGCCGACGTCAAGGCCGAGGAGCAGAGCCTCGAGGCGCAGTTGGCCAGCGCGGGGGCCGAAGACGCCCCGATCATCAAGCTCGTAAACCTGTTGATCACTCAAGCCGTGAACGACCGTGCGTCCGACATCCACATTGAGCCGGGCGAGTTGGGGCTTCGCGTCCGCTACCGCATCGACGGTGTGCTCCACGAGGTGATGAACCCTCCGAAGTCGGTGCAAGCCGGTATCGCGAGCCGTCTGAAGATCATGGCCGAGATCAACATCGCCGAGCGGCGCATCCCGCAGGACGGTCGCATCAGCATCACCCTGCAGGGCAAGTCGATCGACATCCGTGTCGCGACGCTGCCGACGGTTTTCGGCGAGAAGATCGTCATGCGTTTGCTCGACAAGTCGAGCGTGATGATGCAGCTGTCGGACCTCGGGTTCCTGCCGCAGAACTTCCAGCGTTTCCAGGAGTCGTACTCGAAGCCATACGGAGCGATCCTCGTAACGGGGCCGACCGGGTCGGGTAAGTCGACGACGCTGTACGCGACGCTAAACATCCTGAACAAGACCGACGTCAACATCAT
>JAXDJP010000157.1:0-3453 GCA_034665645.1 Actinomycetota bacterium
CGAGGCACGCGTGTTCTCGGTGATCGACTGATCGGCGAACCGCACCTTCTTCGTCCCCGGATCGAGCACCACGTTCTCCAGGACGGTTCCGAACATTTGCGTCGTCCGGTAGATGTCCGGCTCGCTCTCGGGTGACAGATTGATCACCTTCGCGTAGCAGCCACCCTCGAAGTTGAAGATCCCGTTCTCGGACCATCCGTGCTCGTCGTCCCCGATGAGACGCCTCTCCGGGTCGGCGGACAGCGTCGTCTTCCCCGTTCCAGAAAGACCGAAGAAGAGCGCCACGTCGTTCTTCGGCCCCACGTTGGCCGAGCAGTGCATCGGTAAGACGCCGTCTTGCGGGAAGAGATAGTTCGCCGCGGTGAACAGGGACTTCTTCATCTCACCGGCGTACTGCGTGCCGCAGATCAGTACCTGACGGCGGTCGAGGTCGAGACCCACGAAGACTTCCGACTTAGTGCCGTCACGAGCGGGATCGGCTTGGAACAAGGGCGCCGAAAGCACCGTGAAGTCGGGCTCGAAACCCTCGAGTTCGTCCTGGGTCGGCCGCCTGAACAGCTGCCGACCGAAGAGCGCGTGCCATGCCAACTCGGTCACGACGCGCAGTTTGATCTGGTGGGAGGGGTCGGCCCCGACGTAGCCGTCGATAACGAACAGTTCCTTGCCACCCAAATACTCCCGCACCCGTCCTTGGAGGGCATCGAAGTTCTCGGGACTTACCGCGACGTTCGTGGCACCCCAGTCGATGCGCTCGCGCGACCCGCCGTGTTGCACGAAGAAGCGGTCCTTGGGTGAACGACCGGTGCGGCTGCCCGTTTTCGTCACCAACGCGCCGTTCGCCGCCAAGATGCCCTCATCGCGCTCGATGGCCAGCTCGACGAGACGCGCGGAGCTCGGATTTAGGTGGATCTTGCCGGGGTTCGTGACCCCCGCGACCTCTGACATCGCCTCTCCCTTAAAAGATGCGGTACCGGCGCATGAGCCTACCTCGCAGCGCTTGGCCGGCGCCCCCCACGGCGGCGCAAGTTCTATTGCTAGACTCGCTGCTTCCTTTGAATCCGAGGACGCCACGGCGTTCAACTTGAATGGGAGGCAAATGTGGCTGCAGTGCAGGCCTACATACTGATCCAGACCGAGGTCGGCAAGGCCGCTCAGGTTGCTAAAGAGGTGCACGACATCGATGGGGTCGACGCCGCCGAAGACGTCACCGGTCCTTATGACGTGATCGTTCGCGCCAGCGCTACCAACGTCGACGACCTCGGCAAGCTCGTCGTGGCCCGCATCCAATCGGTTGAGGGCATCACCCGCACGCTGACCTGCCCCGTCGTACACCTGTAGGCATCTCGTAGAAACCCACCGCCCGCGCGGGCAGGGCACCCGCACCGTTCATCCGCCCGGGATCCCGGATCAACCCGGCGTTCCGGTGTCGCCCCTGCTCGACCTCTCCACCACATACGAGTTCGACGACACCGATGAATTCGCCGCGGCATCTCAAAGCAAGCTCGGCGACGGTTACGTCTACTCGCGGTGGGCGAACCCGACGGTTGACGCATTGGAGGCCGCGGTCGCCGATCTCGAGGGAGCCGCGGGAAGCGAGGCTTTCTCGAGCGGTATGGCGGCGATCGCAGGCACCTTTCTGGCGCTTTGCGAAGCGGGCGACCGCATCGTTGCGGTGCGCCAGCTGTACGGAGGCACCTATTCGCTGCTCTCCGAGATGCTGCCTCGCTACGGGATCGAGACGACGTTCGTGGACGTTGCCGATCACGATGCTCTCGCGGCTCCGCTACGAGGCGCCAAGCTCCTGTACTGCGAGACCATCGGGAACCCCGTCGTTCAGGTAGCCGACCTCCCGGCTTTCGCAGCCGCGGCCCAGGAGGCCGCAGTCCCGCTCGTCGTGGATAACACCTTCGCCACACCGATCCTGTGCCGACCGATCGAGCACGGAGCCGCGGTCGTCTTGCACTCGGCCACGAAGTACATCGGCGGGCACAACGATCTGCTCGGCGGGATCGTGTGCACGAGCGATGCCCTTCTCGAGAAGATCCGCCACTACACGCTGGAGTTCGGGCCGACCATGTCGCCGTTCAACGCGTGGCTGGGCCTCCGAGGGATGACCACGATGTCCCTGCGGGTCGAGCGAGCCTGCGACAACGCTCTGGCCGTCGCAAAGGCGCTCCAAGCGCACCCCGACATCGAGACGGTTTACTACCCGGGCTTGGAAGACGACCCCTCGAAGAACCTCGCCGACGAGCTTCTCGGGGGCCGGGGCGGCGGCGTCTTGGGCTTCGACGTGACGGGAGGAAAGGAACGGGCCGCGCGGTTCCAGTCCCGACTTCAACTGGTGAAGAGGGCCGCCTCTCTAGGCGGCATCCGCTCGCTCATCGTTCACGCTGCGAGCGTCACGCACACTCAACTCTCGGAGAGCGAATTGAGGGCGGCGGGGATCTCCGAAGGGTTCTGCCGGTTGTCCGTCGGGATCGAGGACGCCGAGGACATCATCGACGACCTCGAACAGGCTTTGAAGTCGACCGACTAACGCTCGCCCCAGACCTCTCCTTCGACACCTTCGAACTCGGAACGGATCTCGCGGCTCAGAAGGTCCTCGACGAGCTCGTCGACCGTCGCCCCCTCGTGACAGATGTTCACGACGTTCTCGGTGATGGGCATCCATACGTCAGCCTCTTGCCCGAGCTCGTAGATGGGTTTGCAGCTCTTCACGCCCTCCGCGACCATGTTCATCGAACCGATGATCTCGTCGATCTTGCGGCCCTTGCCGAGCTCGATGCCCACCGAGTGATTACGGGACTGGGGGCTGGCGCACGTGGCCATGAGGTCTCCGACTCCCGCCAACCCGAGCAGCGTCAGCGGCTGCGCGCCGAACTTGACGGCAAAGCGCGCCATCTCTGCCAGTCCCCTGGTTAGGACGGTCGCTTTCGTGTTGTCTCCGAAACCCAATCCGTCGGCTATGCCCGCCGCGATCGCGATCACGTTCTTCAGCGCGCCGCCGATCTCAGAGCCCACGACATCGGCATTTCGATAACAACGGAACGTCTGCGCTTGAAACACGTCTTGCAGGTGTTTACCGACCTCTTCGTCCTTGCATGCGATCGTCGAGGCGGCCGGAAAGCCCCGCACCACTTCCTTGGCGAGGTTGGGACCGGTGAGGATCGCGATGCCTCCGTCCGGGATCCCCTCGACCTCGTCGATGATCACCTCCGACATCCGTTTGCGAGTATCGACCTCGAGTCCCTTCGTGAGGCTGACGTAGACGCGCTCGGGACCGGCGATCGGGGCGACCTGTTTCAGGACGCCGCGGAACCCGTGCGACGGAACGCCCATCACCACGATCTCGGCCCCCTCGAGAGCCTCCTCGAGCTCGTTCGTGGCGACCAGGTTGTCCGGGAGGGTGGTGTCCGGTAGGTACGGCGGGTTCTCGTGGAACAGGTTGATCGT
>JAXDJP010000158.1:0-3260 GCA_034665645.1 Actinomycetota bacterium
GGCATAAGACCAGACGGGGCGGATGTCGTGCGGGCCTGCCGTCAGGCCGACTGAGGCGATGGCGGGTGCGATGACGTCGGCCCACCAGGTGTGGAAGCTAGCTTCGCTGTTGAAGATCTCGACGATGGCGAGGCCGTCGCCGTCGGGGTGTCCGATGTGCACCATGAGTCCGGGGGCGGGGCCGCCAGCACGTCCGATGCTTGCGTTTATGGCGTCTTCGAGTCGGTCGTGGGTTGCCCGGTCGACGGTGTCCACCATGGTGCGCACGACGATGGCCATGAGGGAGATGCTATCCCCACCCCCCACGGGCCGCAAGATTCTCAGTCGCTACCCAGGGCTCGGGCGCTATTCCCACGTCAGATCCAGCCCCGGACGGCGTTCCCCCTGGTCAGGACTTTGCACTTTGCACTTCTGAGAAACGCGAAGAATCAAACTGACCCACTACCCGGGTTTGCCCTTCTTGCCCGCCTAAGCCCTCCTGGGCCTTAGAATCTAAAAGAAAATCGCTGATGTGCTAAGGATTCCTCGGGGAGATGCCGATATGACCTTTAGTGTTGCTTGACGGAGTTGAAGCGGACGGCTACACTTACAAACGTCAAACGGTTTGGGACTTAGGAAGTAGGTGGTTCAAATGCTGGAAAGCCTAATAATCTTAGGTATCCTCGCAGCATTAGCAGTTCTCGTCATGGCCTTCGGTGCCGACACGAGGGACGCCGACGACTGGGTCACCCACACCAAGATCTGAGAAAGGAGGACGAGATGGAGCACCAGCACGTTATGTACACGCTTTCGCCGCTGATGGCTCCGAGCGAGGCATCCCCTCGCCCGGCCCAGCGCGGCACGCCCATCCGTCCGGATGGCATCTCCTCACTCCCCGGCAGGGGAATGCGGGCGCTCCGGACCCGCTTTAGTCGCTAAGAACCGATGGGCGCAGACATCGACGCGATCGATCGAGAGATCCTCAACCTCCTTCGCGATGACGGCCGCATGTCTCATGCTGCCATCGCGAAAGAGGTGGGGCTCTCGGGTCCCGCGATCCACGAGCGCGTTCGCAAGCTGGAGCAGCGGGGAGTGATCCAGGGCTACTCCGCGATCCTCGACCCCGAGCTCGTCGAAAGGTCGCACGCGGCGTTCGCTCTCGTAACGTTGAGCGAGGGCAGCGAGTACGCAGACGACGAGCCGATCGTCGCTCGGATCTGCGCCGAACCCGACGTCCTCGAGTTCCATCGCGTCGCCGGCCAGGACTGTTACCTCATCAAGATCCGCACGGCCACCAACAAGGACCTGGAGCGACTGCTCCGGCGTATCCGCTCGATCGACGGTGTCGCTCGAAGCAGGACGACCATCGTCCTTTCCACCGAGCTCGAATGCCCGACCGTGCCCGTCCCCGAGGCCAAACCCGCGCATCTCGAAGAGGTCGTCTAAGAGATCCCGTTCTAAATTCGCCGTCTCATCGTTTCGGCGGTGGATGATGCAGCGCATGACTTCGACGCTCCAGCTTGCGCAGGAAAGTGTGTCCACCGAAGCCGAGACCCCGGCCCCCACCTGTGATCTCAACGTCGCTTGTCCCGTCTGCGATATCCAGATGGAACAGGAGCACGCGCACATGCGGTGCCCCACCTGCGGCTACCGCGACTCCTGCTGCTTCTAACCTCTCTGCACGTGAGTACCATTGCCGCCGCATGAGCAGCCCATCGTCCGTCCGCAGCCTTCTCGATCTCGGAGAGCGCGTGATGGGGGACAGCTCCCACATCTTCGAAGATCACGACAACCTCGATGAAGCCGAGCAGCTGCTGGCTATGTGTCTCGGCGTCGATCCCGATGAGCTCGATGACGATTACGAACCGCCGAAACGAACGCGCGAGAGGTATCTGTCTCTGGTTGCGCGGCGCGCAGGCGGAGAGCCACTGCCTTTCCTAACCGGCCACATCGAGTTCTATGGACTCGACCTTGCCGTGCGACCGGGAGCGTTCGTGCCTCGGCCCTCATCGGAGTTGATCGTCGAAAGATCCCTGAAGGCGTTGCGACGTAAGCGTGAACCCGTGGTCGTCGACGTGTGTGCGGGAGCCGGCCCGATCGCGCTCGCGATCGCAGACGAACGCCCGGACGCCGAGGTGTGGGGCGCTGACATCTCCGAGGAAGGGATCAAGCAAGCCCGCATGAACGCGCGGCGACTTGGGATCGACAACGCGAAGTTCAAGGTGGGCGACATGTACGAGCCACTTCCGCGAAGGTTGATGAGCCACGTCGACGTCATCGTGGGGCACGTTCCTTACGTTCCCGCCGACGAGCTGGACGACCTGCCCGCCGAGGTTCGAGAGTTCGAGCCGGCCTACACGCTCACGGATGCCAGCGACGGCACCTACCTGATGGAGCGGGCCATCGTGGAAGGCCTCGATCGCCTGAAGCCGGGTGGCCGCATGCTTTTGGAGGTTGCCCCCGACCTCTCCCGCATGGTCAAGCGGTTGTTCCGCAAGTCCGGTTTCGGTGACCTTGAAGTCGGCTCGGACGATGACGATCTGACCATCACTGTGGAGGGCCGCAAGCCCCTCTAACGGTTTTCGCGTTCCCTCCGCAATGCCCGAGAGCGTCGCCGGGCCCGCGTTAGGCTGGCTTATGGCAACGGACCAAAACCCCACCCCCGCAGTGCTCCCCGAGAATCCCCCCGTCCTGGTCGTCGACTACGGCGCCCAGTACGCGAAGTTGATCGCGCGGCGCGTGCGCGAATGCCACGTCTACTCGGAGATCGTTCCCCACGAGTTGTCGGCCGCCGAGATCGGGGCTCGTAAGCCTGCGGCCATCATCTTGTCGGGGGGGCCGAAGTCGGTCCATTCCCCCGGCGCTCCGGGGGTCGACCCCGGCGTCTTCGATCTCGGCGTCCCGGTGCTCGGGATCTGCTACGGACAGCAACTCATGGCCCTGGCGCTTGGCGGCGAGGTCGCGAACACGGGCGTCGCCGAGTTCGGCAAAGCGGAGCTCGAGACCGGCCCTACAGCGTCGATCCTGTTTTCGGAGCTTCCCGAACATCAGACGGTGTGGATGAGCCACAACGATGCCGTGGTCCGGCCCCCCGAGGGCTTCCGTCCCACCGCGTCGACGCCTTCCTCTCCAGTGGCGGCGTTCGAGAACCCCGAGCGAAGGCTGTTCGGCGTGCAATTCCATCCCGAGGTCGTGCACACACCGCGCGGCACCGAGGTCTTGAAGAACTTCCTCTACGAAGGCGCCGACCTTCTCCCTACCTGGACGATGACGTCGGTCAT
>JAXDJP010000159.1:0-5745 GCA_034665645.1 Actinomycetota bacterium
GAGCGGCGGTGGGAGTGCGAGATGTTGTTCCCGAAACCGGGAGTTTTTCCGCAGACATCGCAAACTGAAGACATAGCCGGGGCAGGATACCAAATGCGGCCCCCACCCCGACCCTCCATTAGCCTTCGAGTGGATGGCAGACACGGTCACCGCCCCGCCTCGGGGCCTGGAACTCTACGCACCGCGCCGCCTGCAGCGACCCCTGCAGGTGACCGGCAAGCGCGCCGCGGGCTTGGAAAAGCTCGGCCTCGAGACGGTTCAGGACCTCCTCCAGCACTATCCCCGGTACCACGTCGATCGAACGAACCTCCGCACGGTCTCGGATTTCCGCAAGCTGGGGGCCGAGGGGTTCACGGGGGACGTGCAAGTTCTCGCGAAGGTCGTCTCGGTCTCGACCGTCAGGCTTCCCCCCAAGAGGGGGAGCAAGAGCAAGAAGCCGCGCACGATGATCAAGGCGAAGGTCGGGGACGAGACCGGCGAGATGGAGATCAGCTGGTTCAACCAGGAGTGGGTCGCTCGAGCGCTGACGAAGGGGACCGAGGCGTTCTTTTACGGGAAGCTCTCGATGTACAAGAACAAACCCCAGCTCACCTCGCCCCGCTTCGAGGCGGTCCGCACCGGCAAGGAACCTTTCAACGTCGGTCGGATCATCCCCATCTATCCGGCCACGGCCGACCTCTCGAGCGATCAGGTGCGCCGGCTTATCTGGGAGGCCGTCGGCAAGGCCGGAGACATCCTCGACCCCGTTCCGCCCGAGCTGACGCGGCGATCCGGGTTGATGAGTCGCGGGGACGCCCTGCGGCTGTACCACTTCCCAGATGAGAAGGACGAGGTGATCCAGGCCCGCCGCCGCCTGGTCTTCGACGAGGTCTTCACGCTGCAGCTCGGTCTCGTCTATCGCAAACGGAAACTGGAGCGCACGGTTCAGGGGATCAGCCACCAGGCACCGCACGCGGACTCGCTGGCGGAATCGTTCGCCGCCGAGCTTCCCTTCCGGTTAACCGAAGCGCAGCGCCGCGCGTGCGCCGAGGTTGCGTCCGATATGAGCAAGCCCTACCCGATGCATCGTCTGCTCGAAGGAGAGGTGGGCTCCGGAAAGACCGTCGTTGCCCTGTACGCGTGTCTGCTCGCGATCCAAGGCGGTTACCAAGCTGCGTTCATGGCGCCAACCGAAGTGCTCGCGGAGCAGCACCATCTGACTGTCGGCGAATTGCTCGACCGGGCGTTCGGGTCCGCCGAGGGGAAGAACCTTTTCGCTACCGTGTCTCGCCGACCTGTGGTTCGGATGCTGACGGGATCAACGCCGGCGGGGGATCGCGCAACGATCTTGCAGGAGGTTGCTGCAGGAGAGGTCGATCTACTGATCGGTACGCACGCGCTGATCCAGGATGCGGTCGACTTCAAGAAACTCGGCGTTGCGATCGTGGACGAACAACATCGTTTCGGAGTGCATCAAAGGAAACGATTGCGCGAGAAGGGAGTGGTCGGAGAACCAGACATCCTCGTGATGACTGCAACACCGATCCCGCGAACCCTTGCCGTCACGATCTACGGGGACCACGATGTGTCGATCCTCGATGAATTGCCGAAGGGCCGTAAGCCGATCGCCACGCGTCTCGCGATCGGAGAGGCCGACCGTCAGAGCGCCTACGAGTTGATCAAGAAAGAGGTACAAGGCGGGCGCCAGGCGTTCGTCGTTTACGCCTTGAGAGATGAGTCCAGCAAGACGGAGCTGCGGAGTGCCAAGTCCGAGGCGCGGAGGTTGTCCGAAGATGTTTTTCCCGACCTCAACGTAGGGCTCGTTCACGGCGACATGAAGGCCGCCGACAAGGAAGACGTCATGGGCTCGTTCCGCGACGGCAAGATCGACGTGTTGGTGGCGACGACCGTGATCGAGGTGGGCGTCGATGTGCCGAACGCCAGCGTCATGCTTATCGAGGATGCGGAGCGCTTCGGCCTCGCGCAATTACATCAGTTGAGAGGCCGGATAGGTCGCGGAGAGCATTCGTCCTATTGCATCTTGGCCACCGATCTCGATCTTTCGAAAGCTCCGGAGGACGCGGCGATCCGGTTGGCGGAAGAGAGATTGCGCGCGGTAGAGGGGACCGTCGATGGGTTCAAGCTCGCTATCGTCGATCTCCGTCAACGCGGGGAAGGACAGCTCTTCGGGGCCCGTCAGTCCGGTATGCCCCAACTTAAGATGACGAGGGTTTTGGAGCACCAGAGGGAGGTCCAGGCCGCGCGAGACCTCGCTATCGAGGTGCTCGACGAGGATCCGGAACTCGCCGCTTACCAACACCGCGAGTTACAGCGCGAGATGAGGGCAAGGTTCCCCGAGGATGCCCTCGATGTGGTGCAATCGGGCTAGCCACTCCCACGCGGCCGCGACCCCCTCGCTCGATTTTCTATAGGTTGTTCCCATGAGAGTCATTGCCGGCAAAGCCAAAGGCGTGCGGTTGAAGGCTCCGACTGCGGGAACGCGACCGATGACCGACCGCATGAAAGAGGCCATCTTCTCCTCACTCGGAGAGGTGGACGGCACGACCATCCTCGATCTGTACGCGGGGTCCGGGCAGCTCGGATTGGAAGGCGTCTCGCGCGGGGCAACGAAGGCGACGTTCGTCGAGAACGCACGAGATGCGATCGTCAAACTCGAAGCGAACATCGAAGCGACAGGTTTAGGCGCGTCGTGTGAAGTGTTGTGGGCCGACGTGCAATCGACATTGTCGCGTGGTGCCGACGGCGAACGCATCGACCTCGTGTTCGTCGATCCTCCGTACAACACTCCCGTCACCAACGTGCGAACCGACCTCGAGACGCTTGTTACCGGAGGATTCCTCGCACACGAAGGCAAGGTTGTCGTGCACCGCCCATCGAAAGAGAGCAAGTTGATCCCGCTCGGTCTCGAGCTCTTGTGGGAGCGCGACTACGGCCAGTCGAAAGTGCTCGTCTTCGCTCACGAGGAAGAGGAAGAAGAGGGATAGGCATTGCCTGAAGCCCTGTGCCCCGGCTCCTTCGATCCGCCCACCAACGGCCACATCGACGTCATCGAGCGCGCCGCTCGATTGTTCGATCGCGTCGTCGTTGCGGTGATCGCTAACCCGTCGAAGGAGCCGCTGTTCTCGCTCGAGCAACGCAAGCAGTTACTCGCCGACGCGCTGGTGCACGTGGAGAACGTCGAGATCGCCTCCTTCTCCGGTTTGTTGGTCGACTTCGCCAAGGAGAGGGGACTCACCGTCGTGGTCAAGGGACTGCGGGCGGTGTCGGATTTCGAGTACGAGTTGCAGATGGCGCAGATGAACGCGGCCCTCTCTCCTGGCTTGGACACCATCTTTGTAACGTCCAAGCCGCCGTGGGCGTTCTTGTCGTCGAGCCTCGTGAAGCAGGTCTCTAAGTTCGGAGGCAACGTCGAAGGTCTCGTGCCCGAAACCGTGGCAAAGGCCCTCGTCGATCGCTTCTCGGGGTCCTGAAGGCCGGAGCGCGAAGAAAAAGTTGCTCGGCGGGGAAGGTCACCGCCGGCCGGGTGAGAACGTAGATTAGGCAAACGAACCAGGAACCCAAGGAAGGTGAAAGTGGACCTCATCGAACGGGTCGAAGAGCTGCAGGTGCTCATCGAAGAAGCGAAATCGGTACCCCTCTCGAGCAGCGCGGTCGTCAACCGTGAGGAGATCCTCGATCTCTTGGCGCAGCTCAAGGAAGAGGTCCCCGAAGAGGTCCGCCAGGCCCGCTGGATGACGAGGGATCGGGACGAGCTTGCCGCCCGTGCGCGCAAAGAGGCCGAGCGGATCGTCCAGGAAGCCCGCGAGCAGCGTGACCGGCTGCTGACCAGGACCGAGATCGTCCACGCCGCTCAGCGCGAGGCCGAACGGATCGTCGACGAAGCCAAGGAGCGTGCCGCCAAGATCCGCCTCCAGGCCGAGGACTACGTCGACCAGAAGCTCGCCGGATTCGAGATCCTCCTGAACAAGACTCTGACGACCGTGTCGCGCGGCCGGGTCCAGCTTCAAGGCGAGAAAACGTCGCCGGTGGCGGACGCTCCGGAGGCCGGGGGACCGCCCAGCGGCCCGTTCAACGCCGAGGCCCTGCACCAGTCCGTTTCCTAGATCGCCCTTGGCGGGGCCCTAAACAGCCTCTGACCAGGGCAAACACGCGCTTCTGCTATCATGTGGCGCCGACGCAGGAGCTCATTCTCCCTGCGACTTTCTAGATAAACGAGGACAAAAGGTGCACGACTTCACGGCCTCGGTCGCCGAGATACTCGGCAAGCCGGGTCATTACCGCGATCTCAAGGTGTCCAAGCCCCTGCCCGGGGTTAGGACCGAGCTCGCGCGCCTCGCCGGATCGCCGCTGGAGGGCAAGCTCCGCGCCGAGAGCGTCGTCGAAGGCGTCCTCGTCACCGGGAACATCATGGGCCGCGTGCAGCTGACTTGCGCGCGCTGCCTGAAGGACTTCGAGGCCGAGGTGTCGAGTTCGTTGTGTGAGTTGTTCCTGGCGCCCGGGCACGAGGCACCGCCCGAGGAAGAGACCTACAAGGTAGAGGGACTCGAGATCGACCTCGAGCCGATGCTGCGCGACGCGCTGACGCTCGATCTACCGCTTAACCCCGTGTGTCAACCGGACTGCAAGGGGCTGTGCGCTCGCTGTGGTCAGGACCTGAATGCCGGCGCATGCTCCTGCGTCGACGACGATGTCGATCCCCGTTGGGCGGCCCTGTCCGACCTGCGGGACAGATTAGAGGCCTAGGAGGAACCCATGGCGGTACCGAAGAGACGAAAGACGCGTTCGAAGGCGCGTATGCGGCGCGCACACTGGCGGGTGGAGGCCCCGACGTTCTCGTCGTGCCCTCAATGCCGTCAGCCGAAGATGCCGCATCGAGTGTGCGGCAACTGTGGTTACTACGCAGGCCGTCAGGCAGTCGAGACGGAGTAGGACGACGTCGTCGTTGGAAGTCCTCGGTGTGCCTCCGGAAGGAGGACCGCTCTACGAGATCGCGCTCACCCATCGCTCGCACGCATTCGAGCGCGGTGAAGCCGCGCAACACAACGAGCGGCTCGAGTTCCTCGGCGACGCGATCTTGGAAGCCGTCGTGACCGATCTGATCTTCACGGAGTATCCGGGCCTCGCGGAGGGCGATATGGCGCGGCTAAGGGCGTCGGTCGTCAATACCGGTTCCTTGGCCGAGACCGCCAGGTCGCTGGGGATCGGAGATGTCGTCTTGCTGGGCAAGGGCGAGGAGGGGTCGGGGGGCCGCGCTAAGCCGTCGATCCTGGCGAACACGTTCGAGGCGGTGGTCGGCGCGGTGTTCATCGAGCGAGGGTTCGACGTGGTGAAGGAAGCGCTCACTCCGTTGTTCAGAAAGAAGATCGCAGAGTCTCTCGGGTCGGGACGCCGGTACGACGCCAAGACCGAGTTGCAGGAAGTGGTCGTTCGTCTCACCGGTGGGTCGCCCTCGTATCGGGTCTCGTCGACGGGACCGGACCACGACAAGCGTTTCACGGCTCACGTCTGGATCGCCGGGGAGTTGCACGGCGTCGGTGAGGGACACAGCAAGAAACAAGCCGAGTACAACGCCGCAACCGAGGCATTGCTGCGGCTGGGAAGTGCCGATCAAGCGGCAGAGGACGAACCCGCCCCTAACAAGGTCGGCACGGATGAAGGAGGGCAGGATGCCCGAGCTTCCTGAGGTCGAAGTTATTCGGCGCGACCTCGAGAAAGAAGTGGTCGGTCGTAGGTTCAAAGACGTCG
>JAXDJP010000160.1:0-3576 GCA_034665645.1 Actinomycetota bacterium
TGTTCGGGATCGGCGCGGCCCTAAAGATGTACCCAATCGTCTTCCTCGCCCCGCTCGTTCTCGAGCGCTGGTGGGCACGCGATCGGAAAGGCGCGGTGGTCGCCGGGGGGGCCGGGCTTGCCACCACGCTGGCGATCAACCTTCCGTTCATGATCGCGAACGGCGACGGCTGGCTCGCTACCTACACCTTTCACAAGGAACGTTTCCCGAACTTCGACAGCATCTGGTGGCTCGGGTTCCCCCACTGGGGGCCGGATCAGTTCAACGAATGGACGACACTGTTGTTGCTGGGGACCGGTTTGGTTTGTCTCGGGGTTGGGATCCTCCAGGCCCGACGCCGGGGGATCTATCCGTTCCTCGAGGTCTGTGGCGCTCTGCTGGCGACGTTCCTCTTATGGAACAAGGTCCATTCGCCCCAGTACACGTTGTGGCTCTTGCCGTTCTTCGTACTCCTGAGGGTCAACGTGGCGTGGTGGGTCGCCTATGCGCTCGCAGATCTCGCCGTATACGTCGGCGTTTTTCGGTACTTCTACGATTTCGGGCAGGGCAACGTCGATCACAGCGGTTGGAAGACCCTGATGACCGTTGGGGTGTGGACCCGAGCCGCTTTGCTCCTGGGATTGATCGTCGTGTTCCTTCGCTCCCGACCCTCGTGGGAGGCGGAGGCCACCGCTCCGCCCGCGAAACCGTCGGAGGGTGCCGCTACGGTAGCGACTGCTTGATCTCCACTTCCGCGCGGCGGACTCAAGCTTCGTCGGAGCGGCTCGTCTGGAGGAGCGGAATTAAGGAGGTGCTAAAGTTGGGGCGTTCGAGCAGCGAAGTGCTGCACCCCCTGCTCTCCACGACGGTTTACCGCGGGAGGGCCTCGAGGCGAAGCCGCAAGGCTGGGTCTCGCGTCCACAGGAGGCTATATGCGTAGTTACGAGGCATTGGTCATTGTCGATGCCGGTCTCGAAGAAGGAGACATCCAGAAGGCGGTCGATCGTTTCTCGACCGTCGTCACCGAGCGAGGTGGCGAGGTAACGAACGTCGACCGGTGGGGCATGCGGCGCTTCGCTTACGAGATCGCTCACAAGCACGAGGGCTACTACTTCCTCACCAACTTCAAGGCTCCTGAGGACGCCGTCGCGGACCTCGAGCGCACCCTGCGGATCTCCGACGAGTTCGTTCGCGGAAAGATCATCCGTCCTGAAAGCCACTAAAGGAGAGATTCGATGGCATCCGACAACACCGTCACGCTCGTAGGAAACATCACCGACGACCCCGAACTCCGCTTCACGCCTTCGGGCAGCGCGGTCGCGAACTTCACCGTCGCAGTTAACCGGCGGTACAAGAATCCCGATGGCCAGTGGGAAGACAAGTTGGACGGGTTCTTCCGTTGCAGCTGCTGGCGGGATATGGCCGAGAACATCAGCGAGAGCCTTAAGAAGGGCATGCGCGTAGTGGTCGTCGGTCGCCTCCAGCAGCGTTCCTGGGAGGACGGCGACGGCAACAAGCGTTCCTCGTTCGAGATCGCGGTCGACGAAGTGGGCCCGTCGCTCAGGTGGGCATCGGCCCAGGTACAGAAGTCCAATCGTTCGTCGGGCGGAGGCAACTTCGGCGGCGGCGACTCCGGGTCGGGTGGCGGTGCCTCGGGTGGCACTTCCGGCGGCGACTGGGGAGCACCATCGACGGTCGGCGGACCGCCCGCGATGGACGAAGGAGGGTTCTAACAAGTGGCAAGAGACAGGGATAGAGATCGCGATAGGCGATCTTCAAAGAGTCGCGACAAAGATCGGCGGAACGCCAAGAAGAAGTTCTGTCAGTTCTGCGCCGACAAGACGACCTACGTCGATTACAAGGACGTGGCGTTGCTTCGCAAGTTCATGAGCGACCGCGGCAAGATCAGGGCTCGCCGAGTCACCGGCAACTGCACGCAGCACCAGCGCGTGGTCGCGACCGCCGTTAAGAACGCCCGCGAGATGGCCTTGTTGCCATACGTGAGCAGGTAGGGGCGGGCGATGAAGATCATCTTGTCTGCCGATGTAGAAACGCTTGGGCTAAAGGGCGACGTCGTGAACGTTGCCGATGGCTACGCCCGGAACTACCTGGTTCCCAAGGGTTTCGCCATGGTTGCCAGCAAGGGCTCTCTGCGCCAGGCCGAGCTCATGCAGAAAGCCCGCGCCGAGGCATCGCAGCGAGCCAAGGAAGCAGCCGCCGCCAAGGTTGCGCATCTCGGATCCGCTCCGGTCTACATCTCGGCTCGCGCCGGGGAGGGTGGCCGGCTCTTCGGGTCGGTCACTAACTCGGACGTGGCCCGGGCCATCGAAGACCAGCTCGAGGAAGCCATCGATCGCCGTGATGTACGGCTCGAGGAACCGATCCGTAGCCTCGGCACCCATCAGGTCGAGGTCAAGCTTCACGAGGAAGTGAACGCGCTCATCACGGTGGAGGTCATCGCTCACGAGGAAGAGCCCGAGGCTTAAGAAGTTTTTCTCGCGCGCAGTCTGCGCAATCCACAGTTCTTACGCGAAAACCACAGAGTTTCGGGGCTTACGACCAACAGGTCGTAGGCCCTAACTTTGTCTCCGGCCTTTCGGCGTCGTGGGGCTTGAGGGCTTCCCCCTGGATATCCAGACTTTCTGTCTCACGTCGTCCTTAGATTACGAACCTACGTTCTGACCAGGAGGATGAGTGGCGCAGCGAGCACCCGTTCAGCAGATCCGCCCCAACCGCATCCCACCGCACAACCTCGACGCGGAGCAGTCGGTTCTGGGGGCGATGATGGCGTCGCGCGAAGCGATCGCCAACGTCGTCGAGGTCCTCGAGGCCGACGACTTCTACAAGCCCGCCCACACCGAGATCTACGAGGCCATCATGGCCATCTACACCCGGGGCGAGGCTCCCGATGCCATCACGGTCGCCGACGAGCTCACCCGTCGGGACACCCTCGAGACCATCGGCGGCAAGCCTTACATCCTGGGATTGCTCGATGCTTATCCGACCGCCTCCTCGGCGGCTCGCTACGCGCACATCGTCGAAGAACACTCACGCCTCCGCCGCCTGGTCGATGCCGGCAACAAGGTGCAAGAGATCGGGTTCTCTATCCCCGAGGACGTCGATTCCGCAGTCGACGAGGCCGAGGAGATCATCTACCAGGTCGCCGACCGCCGCCTTCGCGACGACCTGCAGCCCATCAAGCCCCTCCTCAACGCGAGCATGGAAGAGATCGAGAAGCTCTACGAGCGCGGCGAGTCGATCACCGGAACGGCGTCCGGCTTCCATGACCTCGACGAGATGACGTCGGGCTTCCAGCCGTCCAACCTAATCATCGTCGCGGCCCGCCCGAGTATGGGAAAGAGCGCGCTGATGAGCGACTTCGCTCTCCACTCGGCTACGAAACTGAACAAGCCCGTGGTCCTCTTCAACCTCGAGATGTCTCGACACGAGCTCGTTAAACGTTTCCTCGCGTCGGACGCGAAGGTGGACGCGCAACGCATCACGAAGGGGTCGCTGCAAGAACAGGACTGGACGCGGTTGTCGGCGTCCCTCGGTCGCTTGGCGGAAGCCCCGATCTTCATCGACGACTCAGCGAAC
>JAXDJP010000161.1:0-4179 GCA_034665645.1 Actinomycetota bacterium
ATCGACGACATGAATCCAGAACTCGTGCCTTACGCGATCGAACGGATCATCGAAGCGGGGGCCGCGGACGCCTGGGTGACTCCGATAACGATGAAGAAAGGCCGCTCTGCGATCACACTCTCCGTGCTGGCTCTTCGACCCCGACTCGACGCGGTCCTCGACGTTCTCTACCGCGAGACCACGACCCTGGGCGTACGCATCAGAGATGTCGAGAAGGACGAACTCGATCGCCACCACACGTCGGTCGACGTGGCGGGGCATCCCGTGCGCGTGAAGATCGCGTCTCGCAAAGGAACGGTGGTGACCGCATCGCCCGAGTTCGAGGACGCGCGCAAGGTCGCTCAGATCACGGGAATGCCTCTGAAGGATGTCTACCGGGAGGCACTGGCGCGTTTCTCTGTAAGTCCTGAGGGCGCGAGTGCCCCCGAAAATTACAAAAGTCGCGGGGGTTAGGTGCGGCCGGCCCTCAGGTGCTCGAGGATCCCGCGTTCGATCACGTTCTCCTCACTCCACCTCTCTTCGAGGTTCGCCGTTCCGACGTAAGAGAAGAGCGCGCCGCGTAATTGCGCGTCGTAACTCTCTCCCGGCCCGGCGTCGTAGCCGAGGCGAGTGAGGGCCTCCGCGACCTCCTTCGACACGCCACCGTCGAACCCGAGGAATTCCAGGTCTTCTTTCCGCGGGAAGTACACGTTGTGCAGATCGAACAGCCGTTGCAGCTCGTCTATGGGGGCCGCGTGGTCTTCGACCCGAAGGTCCACCGCTTTGTCGATGCCCCCTCCGTATCCACCATCACGCCGCACGACAAGTAGCGCTGCCGACTGGCGGCCGCGGCTGTCGCCACCTTTGGCATCGCCGGCCTTGATCGCCGCGATCAGACGAACGGCAAGTTCACCTTCCGTGCTTTCGAACGCATCGACCATCGCGTCGACGACATCGGGTCCCGTCAGGATGTTCCCCTGGCAGCAGAATCCTGGCCCCGTGCGCCCGCCCGCCCAGTTGAGACACTCGGATCCGGTGTAAGTCGACGCCCGCCCCTCCGCGTCGACGACGCCGAGTTGCCGGTGTTCCCTCTCGTCGTCGGCCCCCGTGAGCGCCGCGACCACCTCCTCGGCGGAGCGGCCCTCAGCCAGCAGGTCCAAGCCCTCGGGGCCGTAGGCGAGGTTGGCCAACGCCTGGGTCGCAACGGCGCCGGCGTCGGCGCGCGCCCAGGGAACGGCGGCTCCGACGGCCAGGAACTTGGAGGCAACCGCGACACCCCATTCGGGCGCGCCCGACGCCGAAACGTCTCGCGCCACGATCGAGAAAGTCATGAGCGGAGGAAGCTAGGAGTGCGCGGCCTTCTCGAGGGCCTCGCCCTGCTCGATGGGGTACCAACATGCGGCTCGATGCTGCGTCTCGATCTCGCCCAAGGGGGGCATCTCGGTCCTGCACTTCTCGGGGATCTCGCCGCCGCCGACCTGTCGCGCCTTGGGACAACGCGGGTGGAAGGGACAACCCGAGGGAGGGTCGACCGGCGAGGGCACGTCGCCCTCGAGGACGATCCGCTTGGACACGTTCGTGTCCTCTGCGTTATAGCCCTTGGGCACGGCCGACAAGAGCGCCGTGGTGTAGGGATGCTTTGGATGGTCGTAAAGCTCGTCCGCGTCCGCCACCTCGACCAGACGCCCTAAGTACATGACCGCGATCCGATCCGAGATGTGCCTAACGACGCCGAGGTCGTGCGAGATGAACAAGTAGGTGAGCTTGAACTCGTCCTGCAGATCCTCGAGCAGGTTTAGCACCTGAGCTTGGATCGACACGTCGAGGGCCGACACCGGCTCGTCGCAAACGATGATCTTGGGCCGGAGAGCGAGAGCCCTCGCGACGCCGATGCGCTGGCGCTGGCCACCCGAAAACTCGTGCGCGTAACGGTTGTAGTGCTCGGGGTTGAGGCCCACGCGATCCATCAGATCGCGCACCTTCTTCTTGGAGTCGCCCTCGGTTTTGTGGATCGAGAACGGAGCCCCGATGATCTGGCCGATCGTCTGCCGGGGGTTAAGCGAGGAATACGGATCCTGGAACATCATCTGCATCTCGCGTCGAAGAGGAACCATCTCTTTACGAGACATCTTCGTGATGTCTCGCCCATCGAAGATGATCTGGCCCGAGGTTGACTCGATCAATTTCATGATGAGACGGGCCGTCGTGGATTTGCCACACCCGGATTCACCAACGAGCCCGAGAGTCTCGCCGGGTCGGATGCTGAACGACACGTCTTCGACCGCGTGGACCCTTGCTACTTCCTTCTGAAAGATGATCCCCTGCGTCACCGGGAAGTACTTCGTTAGATGCTTGACCTCGATGAGCGCATCCTGTTGCGGATCCTGCGCTATCTCGTCGGAGACGACCTCGGCTTGACTCATGCCGGCGCCTTCATCCTGCGACGCTCGCGCTCGTTCCATAGCCGCCGCTTGTCCTCGACGGTGAGATGACACGCCTCGGGGTGTCCTCCACCTCGGTCGGCCAGCTCGGGCCGATCCTTGTCACACGGATCGAAGCGATGCGGACACCTCGGATGGAAAGGACAGCCGGGCGGGACGTTGATCAACGACGGAGGGGCGCCCGTGATCGGGATCAGACGCGTTCCCTTCTGGTCGACCGACGGGATCGAATCGAGCAGGCCCCAGGCATAAGGATGAAGCGGTTGCGAGAACACCTCGTCGCGGCTTCCGATCTCGACGGGACGACCGGCGTACATCACCATCACCGACTGAGCGAAGTCGGAGACGACGCCAAGGTCGTGCGTGATGAGGATGACGCCGATGTTGAAGTCCTGTTTGACGCGGTCGATCAACTCGAGGATCTGTGCCTGAACCGTCACGTCGAGCGCAGTTGTCGGCTCGTCCGCGATCAGCACGTCGGGGTTGTGAACGAGAGCCATAGCGATCATGGCCCTCTGCCTCATGCCTCCGGAGTATTGGTGCGGATAGTCGTTGAAGCGCTGCTCAGGACGGGGGATGCCGACGGCCTTGAGCAAGTCCACCGTTCGGTCCTTGGCAGTGTCCTTCCCGCAATCGTCATGCGTGAGGATCGCCTCGACGATCTGGTCGCCCACCTTGTACAGAGGGTGGAGGCACGCGAACGGATCCTGGAAGATCATCGAGAGCTCTTTACCGCGGATGTGACGGAGCTCCTCCTTGGGCAACGTCAAGAGGTTCTTACCCTTGAACAAGACCTCGCCGGTGACGTGCGCCGTTTCGAGATTGATAAGCCGAAGGGCGGTCAGACACGTGACGCTCTTGCCCGATCCGGACTCGCCCACGATCCCGACCGTCTCGTTCCTGTGAACCTGGAACGACACTCCGTCGACGGCTTTGACGACGCCGTCGGCCGTGTTGAAGTGCACGTGCAGGTCGCGCACGTCCAGAAGGACCTCGCCGATTTCGGCCACTAGGAGAACCTCACCCGCGGATCAAGGTAGCCGTACAGGATGTCCACGACCAAGCTCATGAAGGACACGAAGAAAGCCGCAACGATCGTTGTTGCGAGAACCACCGGGATGTCTTGCCGGTTCACCGAAGAGACGATGAGCTGACCGAGACCAGGAAGGTTGAAGACGCTCTCCGTTAATACGGCACCTCCGATAAGGAGCGAGAAGTCCATGCCGAAGATCGTGACGACGGGGGTGAGGCTCGCGCGGAGCCCATGTTTCCCGATCACTTTTCGCTCGGACAAGCCCTTGGCTCTCGCTGTTCGGATGTAGTCCTCCCCCAAAGTTTCCAAGAGGTTACTTCGAACCATGCGTGCATAGAACGCGGCGTACTGCAACGCCAGCACAGACCAAGGCAAGATCATGTGACCCAGGAACGCGCCAAAGTCATCACTGGGCGCGACGTACCCCGTCCCCACAGCCTGGATCCCAAGTTTCTGCCAAAAGATATAGAGCGCGGCCAAGCCCACGGCGAAAACGGGCGCGGAGACACCGAATAAGGCGAATCCCATGGTCGCGCGGTCGATGAACGTTCTTCGTTTGAGCGCAGACAAGATCCCTAAGGGGACTCCTAACAAAACCCACAGGACCGCGGCTCCGGCACCGAGTTGGAGAGTCACCCAGATGCGGCTGAAGAGCGCTTCTTTGACTGGAGATCTGGTGTCGAACGAGAACCCGAAGCCCGGCCACCCGTATTCGTCGCCCTTGAA
>JAXDJP010000162.1:0-5680 GCA_034665645.1 Actinomycetota bacterium
ACCATGTCGTGGTGGCCCGGGACCAGGATCTTCACTTGAGTTGTTGTGAGCATGGATACCTCCTCATCCTACCCGGGGGGCCACGACATCGAACGCCCGCCGATCAGATGAAAGTGCAGGTGATGCACGGTCTGGCCGGCATCAGAGCCGACGTTGGTGACGACCCGATAGCTATCAACGCCGGAGTCCTTGGCAAGCTTTCCGATCGTCTCGAAAATCTCCGCGAGGAGAGGTCCGTCATCGCCACCGAGGTCGGCTGCCGAAGCCACGTGTTTCTTGGGAATCACGAGGATGTGCGTCGGTGCAGCCGGATTGATGTCCTGGAAAGCAAGGACGGAATCCGACTCGTGGATCGTTTCCGAATCGAGCTCCTTCGCCACTATCTTGCAGAAAAGGCAGTCGCCGGTCATCGTCTCTCCCCCTTTGGTCTGCGCATCTCGAGTCTCATCCGATCAATCCGTAGTGATAGAGCAGCGCCGACGTTGCCACGAGGGCGGCGTTCTCGGTCCGGAGGATCTGGGGGCCGAGGGACAGTAGCGGGGCTCCGGCGTCGGCGAGCGACTCGGCCTCTTCGCGCGAGAACCCGCCCTCCGGCCCGACGACCACCGCAACGCGATCCGCTTGCTCCAGCGCGGTGCGAAGCGGAAGCGATGCTTCCTCCCAGAGCGTCACCGCGAATGGTTCCCGATCGATCCTTTCGAGCGCCTCTTTCCAGGACAACCCCGCGGTCGCTTTTAGAAAGAACGGATTGCGCGACTGCTTGGCGGCCGAACGCGCGATCGTCCTCCATCGGTCGTTAAGTTTGTCGATCTTGTTCGAATCCCATCTAGCGACCGCGCGTTCTGAATCGAACGTCCAGACCTCCGCCACTCCGAGTTCGGCGAGGCGCTCGATCAAACCGTCGAGCTTCGTCCCTTTCGCGGCCCCCTGATAGACGACGATCTCCGGCCGCAGCCGCGGGCGACTTTCCCGCTCGAGAACCTCCGCTACGAGGCGGCCTTCGAATACGCCGTCGACGGCGCAACGCGCCACCGTCCCAGCGCCGTCGGTCACGGTGATGACATCGGGAGGCGTTACGCGCAGGACGCGCACTGCGTGGTGAGATTCGTCCTCGGGTAAGCGGATGAATTCGCTCCCCCAGTCTTCGAACGGGGAGTAGAACCAAGGACCGGCGGCGGTAGCGAGCCCGGCTATCCGCGCACCTCGCGTTCGCGTCTCACGTGCGTCAGTTGAACGCCTCCTTGATGCGATCGAAGAACCCGCGCTGATGATTCTCTTCGCCACGCAGCTTCGCAAATTGCGCGAGCAGCTCCGCTTCCTCGTCCGACAGATCGCGGGGGGTTTCGATGCGCAGGACTCCGACCAGCTCGCCACGGCCGCGGCCGTTCAGACGAGGCATCCCCTTGCCGCGGAAGCGGACGACCTCTCCGGATTGGGTCCCGGGGGCGATGTCGATCTGTTCGGGTCCGTCGAGCGTCGGCACCTCTGCAAGTCCGCCGAGCGCAGCAACGGTCATGGGGACCTTTACCTCACACGCGAGGTCATCGCCGGCCCGCTGGAAGATGTCATGCGGCGCTACTCCGATCGAAACGTAGAGGTCGCCCGAGGTGCCGCCCCTCGGCCCGGCTTCACCGCGTCCCGAGACGCGCAGGCGCGCCCCGTCGTCCACACCGGGCGGGATCTGAACGGTCAAAGAATCGACGACCGGGATGCGCCCGGCCCCCTTACAACGTGGACAGGGATCGTCGATCATCTGGCCGCTGCCGCCGCACCGTGCACACGGAGCTGCGGTCATCATGTTTCCGAAGACCGTTCGCCTCACGTGACGTAATTCACCGGTGCCGCCACAGTCGGAGCACGTCGAGGGAAAGGTTCCGGGAGCCGTTCCGACGCCCTCGCAATCGGGGCAAGCCGAAAGCAGCTCGACCTCGACCTCACGCTCGGCTCCCTGCGCGGCCTCTTCCAACGTGAGCTCGACCTCGGCAAGGATGTCGGCACCGCGTGCGGGACCGCGTCGTCCGCGCCCTCCGCCGCCGAAGAAGGACGAGAAGAGGTCCGAGATGTCTCCGAAATCACCCATCCCACCGGCTCCGAACCCCTGGGGGCCGCGCTCGTCTCCATAGGTGTCGTAACGACTTCGCTTGTCCGGATCCGAAAGAACTTCGTAGGCGCGCGATACCTCCTTGAACTTCTCTTCGGCCTCGGGGTCTTGTCCGTTGGCGTCGGGATGGTGGGCGCGCGCAAGACGTCTGTAAGCGCGCTTTATCTCGTCCGGTGCCGCGGTCCGAGCGACCCCAAGGGTCTCGTAGTGATCCTGCGCCATGAGCTAGATGCCGAGACCGTTCAACATGCTGCCGAGACTCGAGGACACCTCGTGCACCGCTGCGATCGTTCGGCGATAGTCCATGCGCGTCGGGCCGACGACCCCGAGCGATCCGATCGCGGTCTCACCCGCTCCGTAAGACGCGGTGATCACCGAACAGAACTGCATCCCTTCGGCGATGTTTTCCGACCCGATGCGAACGTGAACGCCTCCCGCCGAAAGCCCGTCCGCGACGACTTCGAGCAGGAGGCGACGATGTTCGAGCGCGCCGATAACTTGTCGCACGGTCTCGAGGTCGGCGAATTTCTGCTCGTCCACGATGTTGGAGGTTCCCTCGAGGAAGACCCTGCTGCTCTCGCGCTCGGAAAGGTTCTCGGCCAAGGATCTCGCGACGATAGCTGCGACCGTCCGGTACTCGAGGGGGAGGCGCTCCATCCCATCCTCGATGGTGCGCGCTGCATGCTCGAGCTGTACGTCGAGCAGCATCTTGCGAAGCATCTCCGCCGCTTGATCCAGTTGTACCTCGTCGACCGGTTCCGGAACCGACACGACGTGGTTCTCGACCCTGCCCGTATCGGTTACGAGAACGAGCATCGCCCGGCCCCCACCGAGCCGCACAAGCTCGACATGACGCACGACACTGCGGTCGAGGGCCGGGGCGAACACGACCGCGGCGTGGTCGGTGAGATTCGACAGCAACGAGGCAGTCTGTCTAAGAGCGTCCTCCAGCTCCCAGCGCGGCTCGCCGAAGAACTGTTTGATCCGACGCGCTTCGGTGGCGGGCAACCGCGGGTCGTCGCCGAACGCATCGACGAACGCCCGGTATCCCGCGTCCGTGGGGATGCGTCCCGCGGAGGTATGGGGCTGATAGATCAGCCCGGCATCCTCGAGCGCCATCATCTCGTTGCGCACGGTCGCGGGCGAGACCTGCAGTCCGTAACCGGCGACGAGCGTCTTCGATCCCACCGGCTCGCCGAAGCGAACGTAGTGCGAAACGATGGCCCGGAGGATCGCCGACTTGCGATCGTCTAAGACATTCTCGGGACTCATGCTGGGGCCAATCCTACCCGAGAAAGAGCGGTTTTAGCACTCCCAAGGCTAGAGTGCTAACCGGCGAGACCGGAGAGGGAAACGTCGTGGTCCCGGCTGCCGCAGACCGGGCAGCAGGGCAGGAGACCGGTCGCCAGCTCCGTGTCGCAGAGGGGGCAGAGTCCTCGCACCTCGGGCAACGTGATGCTGCCGAGGTACGTCCCATCAATAGTGAGGATTGTTCCGGACGAGGGCTCGACCTGGAACACGTGATCGTTCCCACACCGATATTCGTCCGCCTGGCTGACCGAACCCCAGCGAGAGGTGAAAGTGAGGCCACAATCGCGGCACGTGAGATTGCCTACGTACGCCATCGGAGAAGCATGGCACGAGCGCCGCTGAAAGTGACCCGCCTCGGCGCCGCCATCGCGGTGGTCGCCCTGCTCGTCTCGTGCACGGATCAACCGGCTCCGCAAAGCGCCGCCCCTTCGACCACCGCGCAACCATCTACCCGTCCGTCCCCGACCAACTCGCCCGACGACGATAAGTCGGGGCCGCGTGACAACGTTTTCGGGGTGTGGATGCCGGGCGGCGTCCCGCAGGGGATGGCGCGACGGCTGGCGAGCCCCAACGTGCGAGTGACCAAAGTTACGGCGGGGTTGTCGTGGATGCGATCGGCCAGCGACGGCAGGTCTCCCCCGCGCGGTTGGGAGTTCCCCTTCGAGATGGCCTACATCTCGCCGAGCCACTACGCGCGCTTCATCCAGGGGGCCGATGCCACCAGGAAACTCGAGCAAGGCGACATGGTCTTGGCGGAAACCGCATCGAGAATGCGCGACGACGGACGAGGCCTTCGTCTCGATCTAGACACCGGTCACTTCGTGGTGCGCGACGTGGTGTCCGACGAAGCCACGTCGGGGTACGAAGCGCTCGCTGCTGGGAGACCTCCCGCAGGGTGGGGACGCGCTTACTTGCTCGTTCGTTCCCAGAACGCCTATCGATTGGTCCAGGAGGTGAGGCGGCTGGCCAGTGGTCACCCGTTCCGGGTCAGGAGAGGAGGGATCGTTCCCTTCCTCAGATATGCCGATGGGGTCACGCCGCAGATGTATTACAAGCAGGAATTCGGCGAGTTCCCCGCCGTGCCGTCGGCAGACGGGAGCATCGAGATCGAACCGGCCTGGCGCCACCGGAACATCGTCCACGCGAAGGTGCCGATCCTCGGTGAAGTCACATGCCATCGCCGATTCGTCACCCAGTTGAGAAACGCGATGCGACGCGTGGTGCGCGCCAAGCTACAGCGCCTCGTGCACCCCAGTCAGTTCGCAGGTTGCTTCAACGCGCGCTTCATCGGATCGGATCCGAGCGACCGACTGAGCGCGCATGCGTGGGGAGGTGCGGTCGACCTGAACGCGTCGGAGAACCCCTTCGGGGCGAAACCGGCGATGGATCGACGTCTCGTGCGCTTGTTGCGTCGCTTCGGATTCAATTGGGGCGGGGATTGGCTGGTGCCCGACGGAATGCACTTCGAGTGGGCGCGCACCCCCTACCGTCCCGGACGCCGTTCGTAGCCGGAACCTGCGAGTCGCAAAGCCGTCGCAACTGCCTCTTCGGCGGATTCCGTTTGCAGGATTCCGTCGATAGCGGACCAGGAATGGAGACCAACCACAGGCTTGCCGATCTTCAGTGCGAACGCGATCTCAGAGAGAGTCCCGTACTCGCCTCCAACCGCGATGAGGACGTCCGCCGCGCGCGCGATGAGTGCGTTCCTCATCTCCCCCATCCCGGTTGGGATCGCTACATCCAAGTAAGAGTTGCCGTGGGCCCGTGAATCGCCGGGCAGGATGCCGACCGTTCTCCCGCCGGCTGCGCGTGCGCCCCTAGCTGCCGCGGTCATAACTCCGCCGAGACCACCGCAGATAAGGATCTCTCCCGCCTTGGCGATCCCGGCCCCCACCTCGAACGCGACAGCATCGGTTTCTTCGTTCTCGTCCCCAGCACCGACGACACCTAGATAAAGCGGATCGCCGCGCTGCGCATCACCCACAAGGCAACCGCTGATACACCGAATCGAAACCGAGGCACTGATGAAGCGCTTCGTCGTAGACCCGCCGCCGGACGACCTCCGGAACTTTGTCGGGACGCTCGTATTGGACGGCGAGGTCCCCAATAGCTTCGGTACAAACATCTTGGATCAGGGCAACCGCTTCGTTCGAAAGTTGTCCTGTGACGTCCGCTCTGAGCATGGCGTCTTGCCTGCACCGGTCGAAGGAGGCCTGCCATTCCTCGTTGGGAGACGTCCCGCACCCACCAAGCATCAGCGCCGCAACC
>JAXDJP010000163.1:0-4925 GCA_034665645.1 Actinomycetota bacterium
TGGTCGTGAGTGATCGCACCACCGTCTGCGCGTAGACGAGGATCCCAAGAGACAACGCCGCGGCCGTAACGAGCAAGATCGCGAGCCGCTTAGTCCCCGCGAGCCGGTGCAGAGCTAGATACGGCGCCGGTCGCATGGCTCGCTTCCCTCTTACCGCTCGGCGAAGTGGCGCTTGCAACGCCCGCGCTCCCAGGCCGGCGGTCCCTCCGATGAAGAAGATGGGGAAGAGCAAGAGGAAAACGCTCGGGCGGGCGACGCTGTTCCCGCCTCCTTCGACGAGTGCTCCCCCCGACGTCACCTTCCGCCAGAAGAGACCCGCGATCGCCAGGACGACGATCTCCCAGGGAAGCCGAGACAGTTTGCGAAAGGTCGCGGTCGCGCTCTCCGACTGGCGTAGGTAGGAGATCGCCGACACGACCCCCAGTAAGAGCACCGCCACCGGGATCCCCACGGCGGCGACCTTCTCGGCCGCCGCGACCGCGCTGGGATCGATCGAACCTGACGGGCCCACGGCGGAGAAGATCCCATATGCGACGCCGAACCCGAAGGCCGTTCCGATGACGACCGGGATGGTCGACTCGAGTGCGGCTTTGGCCCCGACGACCAGAGCGCTCGTTCCATGCGCGAAGAGGAGCGCCGACTCCGTTCGTCGGCGAGCCATCGCGAACACCGCGGCAGAGGCGATGACGGTGAGGGCAACGATGATACCGGCGACCGACAAGAGGTTGACGGGTCCCCGGATCGCGGTGACGTTCTTGCGCGCCGTGCCGATCGCAGTTGGTAGTAGCGAGAAAAAGTCACCCGTTCCATTCCTGCATGTAACGCAGAAGAACGCCTTTCCGAGAGGCGAGTTGAGGTCACCGAACTCGTGCTGGAACGCACTGAATCGTTCCTGGAGTCGGTCGGCTTCCGGAAGCGTGAGGTCCTCCCGCACCGGGAACTCCCACATGAACCTCGCCGACTTCAGGCCGAGCGCTCTTGTGATCTCTTTCATCTCGGGCTCATCGAGGAGCACGAACGTGGGTGGGGGTCCGCTCGACGAAGTCGCGGCGTATGTTTCCCGGATCAGATTGATCCAATAAGGCGCCGGAACCGTTTCCTTGTAGAGGGCTTCGTAGATCCCGCCGACTAGCGTCTGGGTAGACCGCTCCGAACTATTGATCGTGATCCTGTCGCCGACCTTGAGATCCAGAGAGGACGCGACGATGTCGGAGATCCAGACACCATTTCCGTTCCCCTCCAGCTTGTGGACGTGCGACAGGACGTCGGTCCGATAGAGCAGTCGCACGCCCGGTCGTTCGGAAGGCGCGCCCGCGCTCGTTGCGGTCACGGTAGGCGGGAGGATCGTCGCGACGTGGGGGGCGAGTCCCTTCATGTCCGCGAATCGATTCTGAAGGAGCAGGTCCTTCTCGTCGAAGCTTTCGGTCCCGTTCTGCCGGTCGGTAGCCGTCGGCACGATGTTCACACCGTCCTGCACGACCGCGACGCCGGCCCCATAAGTCGTCGTCCCGGCGATCGCTTCGGAGAGCGTCGAGCTCTCGGTTGTCGACACGAAGAGAGGGAAGGACGCGCTGGCGAGAGCGAGCAGCAAGGCCCCGGTGATCACCGCGATGAGAAGCCCTCGGAAGCGGAACAGGAGCAAAGGAGACTTGACCCACAGGGGGTTGGGGCTGCCCATCGAGGCTGAGGCTACTACTACCTCACTAGTAGCACCAGGTCGTTCGGCGCACGGGCCTCACGTCCGGGTCCCGGCGAGGACCCTTCGGCATACTGGAGCCCGTGGGCATCGTGATCATGGTCGCGGCCATCGCCATCTTGGCGCTCGCCGGATATTCCTTCTACGCGAAGCAGCGCCGCCGAGAGGACGTCTCGGCGTTGGCTCTTAGGCACGGGTTCAACTTCGACGAGGGCGACCCACGCGCCATGCTCGACTGCGACCTACCTCTCTTTACGCTTGGCGACGACCGAGGGATCGAGAACACGGTGTGGGGTCGCTGGAAGGACCTCGACGTGTCGGCCGCCGACTATTGGTACTACACGGAGTCGACGGACTCGAAAGGCACGAGGCGTCGTTCCTACCGACGATTCTCGGTCGCGATGATGACCCTGCCGGCGTGGCTCCCGACGTTAACGATCCAACCAGAGAGCATCTTCAGCTGGCTGGCCGACAAGGCGGGATTTCACGACATCGATTTCGAATCCGAAGAGTTCAATGCTCGTTTCCAAGTGTCTTCCGAGAATCGGAAGTTCGCCTTCGAGTTCGTCGATGCGCGCATCATGAGGTGGCTCTTGAGCGTCGATCCGCGCTACGGGATACAGATGAGAGGGAACAACATCATCATCTTCGCGAAGACGCTTCGCCCGACCGAACTCTTCTCCTTGATCGGAACGGCGAAAGAGTTACACGACCGCATCCCCGACCTCGTGTGGGAAGAGTATGGAACGGGCAGAGGGGCGGCGCGCGCATGAACGGCCTGTATGTAGCGATCGGGGTTGTCGTCCTGCTGGCTCTCGCGACCGCGTTCTCTTACAACCGGTTCGTGAATCAGAAGAACCTGATCGGCAACTCGTGGTCCAATATCGATACCGAGCTCACTCGCAGGTACGACCTCATCCCGAACCTTGTCGAGACCGTCAAGGGATACGCCGCGCACGAGCGCGCGGTCTTCGAACGAGTAACCGAGGCGAGGTCGGCGGCGATCTCGGCCACCGGGCCGCCGTCCTTGCAGGAAACCGCCGAACGCCCCTTGGTTGCGGCGGTGAGGAATCTCATGGCCGTCGCCGAGAACTACCCGAACCTGAAGGCCAGCGAGCACTTCCTCGATCTCGAGCGACAGCTAACGCTCACCGAGGATCGACTTCAAGCGGCGCGCCGGTTCTACAACGCCAACGTTCAGGAATACAACCGAAGGGTTCGCTCGATCCCTTCTCGTTTCGTAGCGGCGATGTTCGGATTCCACGCCGCGGATTACTTCCATATCGATCCCGCAGTGCGGTCGGAGGTCGCTATGGCCCCTCCGGTATCTCTAGATGGCTCGTGACTAAGGCGGGCTTGCAGTTCGCCGACCACCGGAGTACACCTATCTAACGAACGACTTCTAGGAGGCTCAGTGAAAACGCGGATCGCGTTCCTGGCAGGGCTCCTCAGCTGCCTTCTCCTGACGGTTGCTTTCTGGCCGCACACCTCAGCGGTGCATCGACAAGGCCGTGCCTTGGTCTCCTCCGGGACTCCCAAGGGAAAGCTGGTCATAGACGGTCTCCCGGGTGACCCGAAGATGACCGTGCGCAACTACTCCTGGGGGATACACAACGGCAGCACAGCAGGGGGCGCCGGAGGGGCGGGCTCGGGCAAGTCCACGTTCGATGTCTTCACGATCGAGAAACTCGTTGACGAGAACTCGGTTGCGTTGGCGAAGGCTGTAGCCAACGGCGAGCACTTCCAGTCCGCAACGATCAAGTTCTTCGAACCGGGGACATCGACGCCCAAGAGCATCTTCACGATCCCGGATCCGACGATCGCAGCCGTCGTGCATAGCTACAAGAACGACAACGTCGAGTCGGTCTCGTTCAATTACGCACAGATCCAGTGGGTCTACAAGACGTCGAGCGGCGATCAGACGTTCTGCTGGAACGTGGCAGGGAACGCCGCGTGTTGAGGAAAAGCACCGCATAGCCGCACCACTTCTGTAGGCTGCTCCGCCATGACCTCAAAACGGAACGCCCTCGCTCTCGGCCTGGTCCTTTTGCTCCTTGGTACTGCGTGCGGGAGTACCGGCGTGGATAACGACGCCGCAGGGGGAGCCTCACCGGGAGCCACTTCGCCGGCCTCGCCTCTGCCGTCTGCGTCCGGCACGCCCTGCGACTCGCCGCCCGATCAGAAGGCGTCGGGGCTAATCATCCAGGACCTGACCTGCGGAACGGGTCCCGCCGCGAAGACGGGCGACATCCTGATCGTCGATTACACGGGAACCTTCGAGAACGGAAAAGTGTTCGACACCTCCAAGAAGCCGGGCGGACAGCCTTTCCCGCTGCAGCTGGGGGCCGGGAACGTCATCAAGGGTTGGGACATCGGACTGGTCGGGATGAACGAGGGGGGCACGCGGCGCCTAACGATCCCTCCGAGCCTGGCTTACGGCCCGGACGACTACAACGGGATCCCGGGCGGATCGACGCTCATCTTCGAAGTGACCCTTCTGCAGATCCAGGCGCCTCCGAGCTAGATCCAGCACCAACCGCTCGGGGGACCTTCGAAGTCTTTAGTCGACGGGCTCGTCGTGACGCTCTCTTTGCCGTTCTTCGTGACGGTTGACGTGACCTGCACGACCTCACCCGGAGGCTTGTCACAGTTCGTGAAGATCCATATGCGCTTCTGCCAGTCGGGCTGTGGCAGCGAGGTCTTCGCGAGTATCGGGTAGTAAAAGACGAATGTCCCGACGAGTGCGACGGCGTAGATACCGATAGCGGTCCGTGCCTCCCACGAGCGCCCCAACAGCTCCGCGACGTAAGCGAGGGCGAGACACATGAAGGGGATCGTCGGCAGTATGTAAAAGATGAAGGTCGCCGACCGGTTCGACAACGGCAACAGCCACGGCCCGTACGTGAACACGAACCCGGCGAAGATGAAGCCCTCGGCTCGTCGCCAATCTCTCCTTCGCACCCACGCAACCGCGATGTAGGCGAGCGCTACCAGCGACGTCCACCACACGAAGGGATTTCCTGTCGCCATGATCTCTTCGTAGTTACCCGCCGCGGTTCCCGGATGGCATGGAGTAGCGCCCTCGAAACCCGAGCAGAAGAAATAGGAAACGGGACGTTTCAATAGGAGCCACGACCACGACGGCGACTGGTACGAGTGCATCGCGCTGAGGTCATGGTGGAACTTCCACATGTACTGCTGTCTCTCGACGAGGTTCCGCACCCATGAG
>JAXDJP010000164.1:0-2557 GCA_034665645.1 Actinomycetota bacterium
CCCCAGACCGAGACGGTGCAGTACGGTTCGGAAGGTACTTCGGAGACAAGAAGGCGAGTAGAGGAGGGCTGATCTCTAGGTGGGCGAGGAGCAACTAGCCGAGCCCGTTTCCCTTCTTCCCCACGACCGAGTCAAGTTCGCGCACAACAGCGAGTATCAGTTCGCGAAGCTGCTGGACTTCTACGAGATCGAGTGGGACTACGAGCCGACCACGTTCGACATCGAGTGGGATCGAAGCGGCAACGCGACCCAGCGTTTCTCCCCGGACTTCTACCTTCCCGCGTTCGATAGCTACATCGAGATAACGACTCTCAATCAAAAGCTCGTCACCAAGAAGAATCGCAAGGCTCGCCGCCTCCAAGCGCTCTACCCGGGCGTTAAGTGCCGGGTCCTCTACCAGCGCGATTACCTCAATCTGCTGGTGAAGTACGGGTTGGAGCCGCCTTCGCAGCAGTTGGTCTCCGAGAGCGTGGCGGCAAGGCCTGCTCCCGGAGAGCGCCCTCCGTTCCTAGATCTGGCCGGATAGCTCACATGGGCGACCGGGCGACCGTTCTGTTAGACGCGCATCGTGAACTGGGCGCGAAGCTCACCGAATTCGGTGGCTGGGAGATGCCCCTTCAGTACGAGGGGATCGTGTCGGAACATCGCGCGGTGCGTACCGGCACCGGTGTGTTCGATGTCTCGCACCTCGGGAAACTGCGTGTGCAGGGTCCCGGCGCAGGTGACGCGCTGCAGGAAACGGTGACTGCCGACGTTATGGGACTCGCCCCGGGACGCGCCGCATACAGCCTCGTTCTCACCGAAGACGGCGGTTGCGTCGACGACGTGTTCGTCTACAGGTTCGGCGAGGACGAGTGGCTCGTGGTGCCGAACGCATCGAACGTGTCTCAGGTCGCCGACATGATCCGGCGATCGGGAGCCGAACCCGTCGACGAGTGGGACAGATGGACGATCCTCGCGATCCAGGGACCCGACTCCTTCGCCCATTTCCAAAAGGTGTGGCCCGACGCCGGGGCAACCGACTTGAAACTCCACGATTTCTGCCCGATCGACGTCTTCGGGAGCGAGGGTTTCGTCGCTCGAACCGGGTATACGGGGGAGCGCGGTTTCGAGCTCTACGCCCCGGCTGCGACCGCGCTCCAAGCGTGGGACGCGCTGCTCGCCGAGGGGGTCACGCCGGTCGGTCTGGGAGCCAGGGACACTTTGCGGCTCGAGATGGGCTACGCCCTGTACGGGCACGAGATCGACCTCGACACGAACCCGCTCGAGGCGGGACTCGGCTGGGTCCTCTCGTGGGATGCGCCCTTCCGGGGCCGCGACAGGGTGGCCGCGGTCAAGGCGGAGGGCCGCGAGCGCCAGCTGTTCGGGATCGTTTGTCGCGACAAGGGGGTGCCCCGCCAGGGGTACGACGTCTACCGGGGAGACGAGCTCATCGGACGCGTGACCAGCGGGAACTTCTCGCCGACGCTCGGCACCGGTATCGCGCTGGCCCTCGGGCCCACCGACGTCGCTCCCTCGGAAGGAGACACCGTCGCCGTGGAAGCGCGCGGTAGACGCATCGCGGGCGATATCGTGAAGCCGCCTTTCATCAAGAAGGGCTCGAGCTGAGTTAGACCTAAGTCGATCTGTCGACAAATCTACGAATGGATTGATCGAGTGGATTTCGCCCCACACACGCCTGCGGATGACGCCGAGATGCTCGCGCGCATCGGCCTGAGCGGGATCGAGGACCTGTTCGAGCCCGTGCCGGAGGCCGTGCGACTCGCTCGCCCGCTGAACGTTCCCCCGGCGCTGAACGAGCTCGAGCTGATCGATCACCTCGGCGAGCTGGCCGGCAAGAACCGCGCCGCGGACGACCTCATCTGCTTCGCCGGCGGCGGAGCGTACGACCACTACGTGCCCGCGGCGGTGCGCTCGCTGGCCTCGCGGGCCGAGTTCGCGACGTCCTACACCCCCTACCAACCGGAGTTGTCGCAGGGAGTGCTGCAGGCGGTGTTCGAGTTCCAGAGCGTCGTTTGCGAGCTGTATGGGATGGAGGTCGCGAACGCCTCGCTCTACGACGGAGCCAGCGCGCTCGTCGAGGCCGTGAACCTGGCGGTGCGTAAGACGAAAAGGCATCGCGTCGTGGTGGGAGCGGGGGTGCACCCCCACTACGTCGAGGTTCTCAAAACCTATACCTCAGGTTTAGGGTTGGTCGTGGAAACCGCTCCCATCGACGAGTCCGGCGTTACGAACTGGGCAGACGTCGACGCGACGGATGCGGCCGCCCTCGTGACTCAGTATCCGAACGTCTTCGGGAGGCTCGAATCCTTGGAGACTGCATCCGACCGGGCGCACGAAAAAGGGGCCCTCAGCATCGCGGTGACCGATCCGACGGCGATGGGCATCCTCAAGTCGCCGGGGTCGCTGGGAGCCGATGTGGCGGTGGGTGAGGGCTACGCGTTCGGCAACCCGCTCTCGTACGGCGGTCCTTACGTGGGCCTTTTCGCCACCAAGATGGATCTCGTTCGCCAGGTTCCGGGCCGGATCGCCGGGGAGACCCTCGACGTTGACGGAC
>JAXDJP010000165.1:0-2733 GCA_034665645.1 Actinomycetota bacterium
GAGATCTTGCGCGAGCGCCTCGTCCTCTTCGTCGGTAGCGCCTCGGCCTCGCGTGCCGGCGATGGGGCGGGTGACGATGACGTCTCCCTTCACCCGTACGAGTGGCTCGGGAGACGACCCCGCGATCTCGAGCGGCGGTGAATCGCTGCCTGCAGCGAACCTCAGGAAATACATGTACGGGCTGGGGTTGATCGTGCGCAGCACTCGGTACGCATTGAATGCGGATCCGCCGAGCGCGGCCTCGAAACGACGCGAGGGAACGACCTGGAATACGTCGCCGGCGTAGATGTGTTCCTTGGCTATCTCGACCCACGCTGCGTAATCCTCGTCCGACACCGTGGAACTGAACCCGGCGTCCTCGTGCGTCAGGTCGGCCGTGGGGGCGGGCACGGGAGTTTGCAGTTTCTCGACGACCTCATCACATCTCCGAGTCGCGTCCTCGTAAGCGGCGCCGGGCTCGTCTCCACTCGGCACATTGGTGATGACGAAGGCGACTTGGGCGAGATGATCGAAGACGACGAACGTCCTCGTCAGCAACAGACATAGATCGGGAAGGCCGAGGTCGTCCGGCGGTTCGTCGGGGAGTCGCTCGATCTCGCGAACGCAGTCGTAACCGATGAACCCGACGGCTCCCCCATGGAACGGTGGAAGCCCTGGGAGTTGAGGAGCGCGCAGTTCCTGCAGCAGCCGTTTGACGTAACGAAGCGGACTCTCGCCTTCGCCGGGAGTTACCGGCGGATCGCCCTCCACCTGGATGCGTCCACCGATCGCTCTGACGACGGCGAACGCGTCACCGCCCAGGAACGAATAGCGCGCCCAACGCTCACCTCCCTCAACGCTCTCGAGGAGGAAGCCGTTCGGACCGGGATCGAGCCGCGAGAACGCGGCAACGGGGGTTTGGAAGTCCGCCAGGATCTCTCGCCATACAGGGACAACCGGGAAATCGCGGGCCAGACGCTCGAATTCCTCGCGACTCGGTCGATATGAAGAGTCGGGCGCAGAGGCCACGTCGCCCTACTGGTTCAGGTCGTAAGGAAGCGGATCGGTGAAATGCTCGACTCCGTGGGACGTCACCAGGACGGTGTCCTCCAACCGCACGCCGCCGACGCCGGGGAAGTAAAGCCCGGGCTCGACCGCTACGACGTCCCCCTCGACCAGTTCGTCCGATCTCTCGCCGAGCCAGGGACGCTCGTGAACGTCGAGCCCCACGCCGTGCCCCAGTGAGTGAAAGAAACCTTCATTCAACGAACCCTCGCCTTGGTGGGTCTTGAAAGTCGGGTAACCGCGGTCGGCGAAGTACTGCGCGACCTTCGCGTGGGCATCCTTCGCTCCGGGACGCAGGGTCTCGAACGCGAGCTCCAATGCAGCGAGGCAATGCGCGTGCAACTCGGTCAGTTCCTTGGAAGGCCGGCCCGGCACGAACGTGCGCGTCATGTCCGTGTAGACCCCGGTGCGGCGATCGCGAGGGAAGCAGTCGATGATGCAGGACTGGTGCGGCAAGATCGGTCCGACACCGATGTCATGACCGCGCAGGCACGCATCGCCCGACTGCACGATGATCTCCTGGCTCTCCGCCCCCTGCGTCAAGAGCTCACCCTCCATGACCTCGCGGATCCATTCCGACGTGAGGATCTCTCCTTCGTAGCGAAGCTTGCCGTCGCCGGTGGGCTCTGCTTCACGAAGCATGCGGGCCGCCGTCAGCATCGCGGTGTCGGCCGCGCGCTGCGCTCGTTCGATCCCCTCGAGCTCCCACGGGGTCTTCTGTCTGCGGCGCAGAGCCCACGCGTCGTCGTCGATAACGAGCTCTATCCCTTTCGACCGGAGATAGTCCGCTTCTTTCACCCTGAAGGACGGAGGGATACAAACCTTGGTGACACCTACGCGCTGTAGCGCGCGCAACACCATCTCGGCTCCGATGAGTTCGGTCGGGAAAGATTCGTCCTTGACAAGCTCCTTGCTTCCCAGAGAGAAGGTGGTCCAGTACTCGTCGACGACGTCTTCGCGTTTTTCAAAGATCGCCTCCTCGAGCGAGCTTCCGACCACGATCCGCTTGCCCTCGTGCTCGAGGAAGACGACGGGGTCGCCGACCGGCTCCCCGATCTCGTGCCGCACCTCGTGACTCTTGAGGGCGTCGGCGTATAAAAGGAATGTCGTCATGGGCCGGACATCCTAACGTCGGCTCACGTCTCGACTAACGGCTCTTCTTCGCCGGCGGCCGCGTCCGCAGCGAGCATCGCATCGCGCACATCGAATTTGCTTTCGTAGAAGGCGCGGCCCACAACAGCTCCCGAAACTCCGTGATCTCGGAGACGAGCGACCGTTCGTAGGTCGTCGAGGGTGCCGATACCTCCCGAGTAAACGACGGGGAGCGTGGTCGCGTTCGTAACACTCGAGAGCCCCTCTACATCCGGACCCGTTAACGACCCATCCTTGTGTGTGTCCACGTAGATGAAGAAAGAGGCCCCCGCGTCCTCGAACGTACGAACGGCGTCGAGAAGCGGCGTTCCGTCTCCGACCGTGCGCTCGCTTTCGGTGCCTCCCTGCGAATCCAGCGACACGCCCGTTCGCTCTCCGAAACGCTGGAGGGCCGCGCCCATCTCTTCAGGATCGTCTAAGGCGCGAGCGCTCATGACGACGCGGTTCGCTCCGGCGGCAAGAATCTCCTCGACATCGTTCAACGTTCGAACTCCCCCGCCGGCCTGAACCGGGCAAGGGGCACGCCGCACCACTTCT
>JAXDJP010000166.1:0-8047 GCA_034665645.1 Actinomycetota bacterium
CGCTCCTTTAGCTTTCTCTCTTAGAGATGGGTCGCGACTAATCTTGCGTCCTATGAAGAAGGAGCGGTTCGCTCGCACGCTGTGTACCAAGACCGGTAAGCAGCGCTACGACTCGTACTGGGACGCGCGCGCAGCCGCTCAGAACATCAAAGACTCGTTGGCCGAGAATCACGGTCGCCCGTACCGGTGTGATGGTTGCGGCGGGTGGCATCTTGGCAAGTCGAGCTGGGTCTAAGGCGATCACTTAGTCCAGGGACCCACGCCGCCGTATCTCGAGACCTTGACTCGCGTTACGAAACCGGGCGGCGGGTTCGGGATCCCCGGGAAGGTCACCTCCGGGCCGAGGTAAGTGTGAGCGAGCTCCTGCAGTAGCTCGGGAGCGCCACCTTCGGTGACCTCAGCGGTTCCGTACACAACGAGGTACTCCGTGAGTCCCCATGCGTTCTTCCGGTCGGTTTCTATCGAGATCGTGACGCGTGGGTCGCGCCGCATGTTTTTCAGTTTGCGTTGGTCCGGGATCGTCGCGAGCACTATCTCGTCGTCGTCCACTCCCACCCACGCACACGTAACTTGGGGGGTGCCGTCGGGATCGATCGTCGCAACGTGAGCGAGCGCGTCCGACAACAGAACCTCTTTCACTTCATCGGGGATGGACATCGACCCTCCTTTTTCGCTCCCGAACGTCTTTGTAACGAGAGTCGACGTTTCCCGGGTCGCTCGTCTCAAAGATGTCTCTGGTGGAGAGACTAATGTGCCGGCTCGGACTCCGACATGAGGATCGAGAGGGTGCGGTGGCGACAAGAACGGGGCGCTTGCTGGTCGGCTTGTTCCTGTTCGCGCTCGGAACGGTGATGACGCTGCGCGCCGACCTCGGCCTCTCACCTTGGGACGTACTCCACGACGGCATGAGGCTGCGCACCCCCCTCACGTTCGGGACCGCGACGATCACGATCGGAGTGGCTTTGGTCGTCCTAGGCGTGCTCTGGGGCATCAAGCCGGGGCCGGGGACCCTTGCGAACATGGTTCTCATCGGAGTGTTCGTGGATCTGCTGCTCGGTACCGATCTCGGTGCGGGCGTCGGCGATGGATCGATCGCCCTGCGAGCTCTGCTCTTGATCGGCGGCATCGTCACGATCGGACTTGGATCCGCTCTGTATATCGGCGCGGAATTGGGAGCCGGGCCGCGCGACGGGTTGATGGTTCTGATCGCGACGAGAACAGGGTGGCGCGTCGGAGTCGCGCGGGCTCTCGTGGAGGGCTCGGCTCTAGTAACGGGGATCTTGCTCGGAGGGAGGGCTGGTGTGGGAACAGTTGTCTTCGCGCTCGGGATCGGCCCCGCGGTCGACGTGTGGTTCCGTGTCTTCGGGATGCGTTCGGACGGAACCAGGGGACCGCGGGTGAGGCCGAGCTAGGACTTCCCCTTCTTCTCTTTCTTCGCGGCCCGCTTCTCTTTGAGGTTCTTCTTGGGGGCCTTCTTATCTGCCTTGCTGCCTTTGTCCTTGCCGGCCATAGCGGCTCCCTTCTCGTATTCAAGTGGTGGCCCTCATCATCCGCGAAACGCCCCCTTTAGCCAAGACCCTTTCGAAGAGCGTTCAGGGGCCGAGCGCCTTGAGCGAGCGGAGCGCCAGCGACTGGGTGAGACGTAGTTCGACCGCGTTGCCCGCTCCGAAGTCGACGATGCGCACGAGGACGCCGTGTTTCGAAGCGAGCACGATGGTCGTCGCTTCGGGAACGCCGTTCTCGCCTTTGACCTCGACCGTTACGGAATGTTTGGCGATCAGTCGTTCGTCGACTCGCACGACGTAGGACGGACTGATGTCCGTCGAGCCTGTACGGAATCGTTGGCACCGCCCGGCGATCGCACGGACTTCGTCGACGACGCGCGACGCGCGTTTGTCGTTCGGGAACTCGAAGACGGCCTGCTCGATGCGACCCAATGTCGGATCCTCGAACGCGCGGGTTCCGATCCGCTCCGACCCGGGAGGATCGCCGCGGAATCGATGGGCGCACACACGGAACGGGGTCGGTGCGACCGACGACGATTGCGTGAATCCCTCGGGCAGGTCGGAGGTTTCCAGGAGGGCGCGGGCCACCCCTGTCGGGGCGGGGGGTTTAGGCGTCTCCGAATGCGTGCACGCCGCGAGCGCCCCGATCGCAACCCACGCGAGAAGTCGGCTCGGTCGCACGCGCTAGAGACGGCCCGCGGCGATGATCCTTTGCAGGAACCGCCGGGTCCTCTCGTTCTCGGGCTCTTCGAAGATCTTCGCGGGTGGACCTTCCTCGAGGATCTTTCCGGCGTCGAGGAAGGCGACGCGATGTGCGATGTCCTTGGCGAAGCCCATCTCGTGCGTCGCGATCAACATCGTCATCCCCTCTTCGGCGAGCTCGCGGATCAGAGTGAGGACCTCGGCGACGAGTTCGGGATCGAGGGCACTCGTTACTTCGTCCAGGAGGAGCATCTGGGGCCGCATGGCGAGAGCGCGGACGATAGCGACGCGCTGCTGCTGGCCTCCCGATAGCCGGTCGGGGTATTCCTCGCTCTTGTCCGAAAGGCCAAAGCGCTCGAGCAGCGCCTCCGCGCGCTCCTTCGCTTCCCGACGATCGAGGCCGAGCGCCTCTTCGGGGCCGAGCGTGATGTTGTGCATCACGTTCATGTGAGGAAACAGATTGAAGGCCTGGAACACCATTCCGATCCGTGAGCGCAGTCGATCGACGTCCTTAACCTCTCGAGCGATGCTCGCTCCCTCGAAACGGATGTCGCCTTCGTCGACCCGTTCGAGAAGGTTTATGCACCTGAGGAGCGTCGACTTGCCAGAACCCGATGCTCCGATCAGGCACACGACCTCGTGTCGATCCAGATCTAGGTCGACGCCGTCGAGGACCTTGTTCTTGTCGAAGGACTTGTGTACGCCCGCAACCTCGAGGATCCGTTCCGCCGTCACGTCGTGGCTCCCGCCTGGCGACGGTTTCGGTCGCGCACGATGAGATGGTCGGTGAATCGGGCGAGCGGGATCGTGATCAAGACGAAGAGAACTGCAGCGACCACGTAGCTCGCGTAATTGAATTGCTCTGCCGCGTAGATCTGAGCCGCGCGGGCAGCTTCTACCGATCCCAACACCGACACAAGTGCGGTGTCTTTCTGCAACCCGATGAAATCGTTAAGGAGGGGCGGAATGACTCGGCGCACGGCCTGGGGCAGGACGACGTAACGCATCGCCTTCCATCGCGACAACCCCAGCGAGCGAGCCGCCGCGATCTGGCTCTGATGCACAGAGTCGATGCCGGCCCGGTAGACCTCCGCGACGTACGCGGAGTAGACGAGTACGAGCGCGATGATCCCGTACGTCACGTCGGATCTGCTCGAGAGGAATTGCAGCCCGAGACCCGGCACTCCGAACCCGATCATGTAGAGCACGAGTATCAAAGGGATCCCTCTGAAGATGTCGGTGTACACGATCGCGACCATCCGCAGGGGGAAGAAGACCGGCCCCGGCACCGCACGGATCAGAGCGATCCCGAGGGCGATCACCAAGATGAAGGCTTCAGCGATCGTGAAGATCTTGATGTTGAGCACGAAGGCTTCCAAGACGGAAGGAGTAGTCGACGACCCGAGCAGCGAGTTCTTCAGATGCTCCCAGTCGAAGAAGCGCTCGCGGACTATTGAGGCGCCGGGCGATAGCGCTATAACGACGCCGACCAGCACGATGAACAGAACCGTGCTCGCACTGGAGATGAGCACGCCGCGGCGTCCCATCATCCTGGACCCTCGTCCCGGTGTCGCGGCTTCGAGAGCCTCTACGCCGCGAGCCGGCCCGCTACCCCCGGACGCCACCGTGTTCGATGCTTACTGGAACGTCGGGATCTTCAGATACTGCTTCAGCCACTCGTCCTGCAGATCCTGCAACGTCCCGTCGTCCTTCATCTCCTGGATCGCGCTGTTCACGCACTCGACGAGGGGATTTCCCTTCTCGAACAACGCTCCGAAGTTCTCGGGCTTCGGATACTGGCCGAGGACCTTCGAGCCCTTGATCTCGAAATCGCGCAGGTACACCGTGGTAACTAGGTCGGTCACGAAGACGTCGATCGTCCCGGCCTCGAGTGCAGACTTCGCGTCGTTGGTCGTGTCGAACACCTTGGGGTCCTTGTCCGGCTGCAAAACGGTGTTGATAAAGGCAAGGGCAGTCGTTCCAACCTGAGCTCCGAGCTGCAGACCTTTGATGTCCTCGACCGTGGCGGCGGACGCAGCGGGGGAGTCCTCCATCACGAGGAAGCCCTGGTTGTTCTCGAAGTAGGGATCGGAGAAGTCGACCGCCTGAGAGCGCTCGGGTGTGATGGTCACCTGGTTCACGTCGAAGTCGTAGTCCTTCGAACCGGGCGCATAAGACTTGTTGAAGGGCTCGACCACCCACTTGATGGGAACGCCCAAGCGGTCGGCGACCCCGGCGGCGAAGTCGCCTTCGAAACCCGAGTAGTCCTTGGGTGAGCCCTTGAACCAAGGCTCGTAAGCGGGCCGGTCCGTCGCTACCGTCAGGACCCCGTCCTCGTAGAGGGGGAGGTTCCCTTCCGCACAGGTGTCCCCAGAGCCTCCGCCCGCCGCCGCATTGGGTTTGGGTTCCTCGGCGCACGCAGCAAGTACGAGCAGGCATGCAGCCACGATCAGGGACATCCGCTTCATCGTCTAACTCCCCGGTTTTTCCGTATCGACGTCGCAGATGACTCTAGTTGAGAGTCGGCCGTGCCGACGTAATGGCGGTGAGAGTGGACCTTTTTAACTATGTACAGCTGATCCTCAGTTGCCTAGGCTGGGATGCACCTATTTCGGCCGATCCTGGGGATAAGAAGATGTCCAAACGACTCATCGCGCTCATCGGCTCGGCCCTCCTAGTGCTCACGACCGCAGTTATGTCCGGCGCCTCCGAGGGCGGCAAGCGGAGCTACATCGTCGTGTTCAAGAACTCGGTCTCCGACCCCGGATCTGCCCGGAACGAACAAGCGCGGGCCAACGGAGCAAGCGTTAAGCATGTCTTCAAGAGTGTCCTCAAGGGATATTCCGCGGAGATGTCAGATGCCGCCGCGGCGAGGATCGCGAGCGACCCGCGCGTGGACTATGTCGAGGCCGACCAAGCGATGCACGCGGTCGCCACCCAGTCAAACCCGACGTGGGGGCTCGACCGGATCGACCAGCGGAACCTTCCTTTGAACGCGAGTTACACGTACGACACGACGGGAGCCGGAGTTACCGCCTACATCATCGACACCGGCATCCGCTTCACGCACTCCGAGTTCGGGGGCCGTGCTTCCTCGGGCGTGGACGAGGTCGACGGTGGAGCCGCCGACGATTGCAATGGTCACGGGACGCACGTGGCCGGCACCGTGGGAGGCGCGACTTACGGTGTCGCGAAAAGCGTGAATCTCGTCGCGGTGAGGGTGCTGGACTGCAGCGGTTCCGGCTTCACATCCGGCGTCATCGCCGGCATCGACTGGGTCACGGTGAACCACCAGGCTGGCGCTCCCGCGGTTGCGAACATGAGTCTCGGGGGTGGCGCCAGTGCCTCGCTCGACTCGGCGATCCAGAATTCGATCAATGACGGCGTGACTTACGCGGTCGCGGCCGGCAACGGCGACAACGCAGGGCGCCCGCTCGACGCCTGCGGCGGCTCGCCTGCTCGCGTCGGCGCCGCGTTGACGGTCGGCGCCACCGACAGGACCGACACGAAAGCTTCGTGGTCGAACTACGGAACCTGCGTTGACCTCTTCGCCCCCGGAGTGAGCATCACGTCGTCGTGGCTAACGAGCGACACGTCCACCAACACGATCAGCGGTACCTCGATGGCTACGCCCCACGTTGCCGGAGCTGCGGCCCTCTATCTCGAGAGCCACACCGCGGCGACTCCCGCAGACGTCGCGACGGCCCTGAAAACGAATGCCACGTCCGGACTCGTTAAGAGCGCCGGCACCGGGTCACCGAATCTGCTCCTCTACATCGGCACGGCCTCGGGCGGCGGGGGCGGCGGGGGTGGCGGTGGAACCACCGGCATCACGTTGACGACCTCGGCAGGTCCTCGGGGTGCCAAGGGCATGAGGACTGTCAACCTCACCTGGAGCGGCGCCTCGCCCGTTGACGTGTACCGGAACGGGACGAGCTTCAAGACGGTGACGGGTTCGTCCACAACGGATTCGGTGAAGGGCGGGACCTACACCTACAAGGTGTGTGCGGCGGGCACTTCGACCTGCTCGAACGACTCAACGATCACCGTCTAAAGCCTTTTCGGGAGGGTTCGCCGGGCGCACGGCGAACCTTGTGGACATGCGCGTCTCACGCAGTTTCGCCGTGCTCGGTTTGGTCGGTCTGATCGCCGCGCCCGCCTGGGCCAAGGGGGCCGGGTGGAGAGAGGTCGGCAGGACGTCCATCCCGCTTTACTACTACCAGGGAGTCACGCACGATCCGGCGGGTAACCGCTACTTCACAGGTGTCGACTTCGGGCTCTATCGCACCGACCCCGCGCTACAGGAGACCGGGCGTAACGACGACGTCATTCCCCCGGAGGTTCACCTCACCGAGAACTACAACCACATCGGAGATCTCTCTTATTACGGAGGCCGGCTGTTCCTCCCGCTCGAGTGCTATTACCCACCGGCGGGCAACACCTGTCTGACCGGCTCGGTCGGGGTGGCGGATCCCGAGACCCTCGAGTTCCTCTACTACGTGAAGCTCGACCCCTCGGAGATCGAGAAGGTCATGTGGAACGAGATCTCTCCCGACGGAAGCCTCCTCTGGACCCAGCAGGGGAACGACCTTCTCGCGTACCGGGTTTCGGACATCGGGCCCCAGAACGCCGGACCGGGTGCCGCTCCGATCCACTCCGTCAAGAAACTCGTGGGGGCCGTTCCTCCATCAGGGATCACGGGCGCGACCTTCATAGGTGACCGCCTCTTCGTGTCCGGGGGCACCGACGACGGCGGCGAGATCTACTCCATCGTCCTGACCACCGGCACCTACAAGTCCGAGACCGCGATCGACTTCGTCGGCGAGTCGGAGGGGATCGACGACGACTTCGATCTCAAGAAGGCCGCCGACAAGCTGCCGGGCAGCCTTCACTACATGGTGCAGCCTTACAACGAAGAGGGCATCCCGACGAACGGGATCACGAACGGCGTCCTGTACCACTTCGAGAGGTCGAACGGCCGCTAACCCCTCGCCCGCACCGCGTCCAGCCCTAACGCGCCCGGACGCTGGAGAGACTGGTTAGGCGGTGATCGAGTTGAAGATCTGCACGCCGGCGTAGATACCGGTCGCGATCGCTGCGAGTTGTAGGAACATCCACGTCCTGGGCCTCATCGCCTAGGTCCCTCCTTGGTCGGTCAAGAGCTTGCGCTTGGCGGCGGCAAACTCGCTCTCGCTGAGTCCACCGGATCGTCGCAGCGCGTCGAGTCGCTCGAGCTCGTCGACGAGGCCTGAATCGCTGGTGGGAGACGTGGGCGTGGGTTGCGTGGGTGCGGTCTCCTGGATCGGGCCCGTGAAGCGCGACACCTTCTGAAGCTGGGAGCGCAGCAGGTCGGACGCACTTTGGGGCGGTTCTGTCTCCGGAGCTCGCCCGCTGAACGCACGGGCGATCGGTTTCAGCATCGGGATGAGGGGCAGCCCCCCCATGAGCACGAAGAAGAATGCGCACACGAGCCACCCCCACACCAACCCAGATCCATCGCCCGGCGGATTGATGCCGAACTCGAGGAAGATCCACCCGAGCGACAAGAACAAGGCCGGCCATGCAAGCAGCACGAGGCTCGGAGCCCCGTTCTTGAACGCCTGCCAGGCGTACAGGCCGAAGAAGATGATCCCGCCCCAGATCCCGCCGATCATCACAAGAGGCACACCTTTGGGGCACGGTCGGAGGGGAACGAACGGCCCGCCCTCCGCGCACGCCCCGCCGATCTCCATCACGCTGCGCATGCCGAGGTAGAGGAGTGTGAGCCCGGCGACTCCGCCGGCCAGCGACACGAACACGAGGAGTGCACCTCGGAACGAAGGCCGCGGCGCTGGGTTCTG
>JAXDJP010000167.1:0-3091 GCA_034665645.1 Actinomycetota bacterium
GAGGCTTACGCTCGCGCCGACGAGGGATTGCTTAAGGCGCGCTCGGCGTAGCGTCCGGTTCCACGATCGGGGTGCCGGCTACAAGCCCGATATCTCCATCGCCCTGAGCGAGACGTGACGCCACCACCGGTTGGTCCGCGTCCAATCGCACGACGAAGGATCCCTTCGACGAGAAGTCGCTGAGGTCGATCGCGCCTCTCTGTCCCGCCCTCACTTTGATCCCTTGCAGCGAGTCGGGGGTGCGCGGCCCCCCCGAGGTTCCGAGGAGCGTGACGTTGAGGGTCACCGGTTTCGCTCCCAGATTGAGGACGACGATCCCATCTTGAGACGGGCTAACAGCCGCCGGGCCGAACCACCATGCGGTTGACGGTTCGACGATCGCGAGATCCGAGCCCACTCCTTCGTAGCCGGCGGACCCGAGCGACACGTCCTCCTCCGCGATGATCCCGACCCCATTGGTGGATTCGACGTGCACGCTGAGGGGGCCGAGGGGCGGCGCTTTCTTCCCGGTTAAGGAACCCAGGTCGAGGATCCTCGACGACCGGCGGCTGACCTTCTTATCGACGAACTCTTGGATCGGACCGTTCTTCGTCATCAGAGAGACCGAGACGAGGGCTTCTTCGTCGGAGGGATTGAGGATCGTCACGCGTTCGTCCGACGCGTCGTCGGCTCTGCCCACCGGGAAGAACGCTCTCGTTGAGGTTGCCGTTGCTCCGAGGGACAGATCGACTCCAGGCCGACGACCTTCGGCGTTCGAGAACATCGCCTTCCACGCCACGACGCGGCCTCGAATGGCAGAGACAGATATGGCGAGCGCGGGCTTGTGCTCCGTGAATGTGGAGATCGCCGTGTCGACAGATTCACCGCTTGGAACGGCGACCCTGGCGAGGTTGGAGTTCGACTCCTCGCCGCGCGGTGTGATGAACGTGATACGCACGACCGCCTCATCGGGGAACGGGTTGTACAGCAGGATCCTTTCGTCGAAGCGGAAGTCGGACGACCCCTCGGGGAAATACCACTCTCCTGATGCCGTATCGGAGCATTGGGCTGCACCGACCGCTGCGTATGGCTCGGTGAAGTTCATCGTCACTCCGGCCAGCAACGGTGCGCCGCTGCCGACGACGTTGAACGCCCCCTCCTTGGTCACCTTTTCGACGCGCGCATTGTCGCCGGACAACTCGGTTGCTTCGGAGTTCCCCACCGACACATCCGCGGCCTCACCGTTGCTGGCCCATGTGGTGACGGACGTGAAACCCTTGGTCCCTTCGGGGCGAGGCGGGCAGAACAAAGCCTTTTCATGAAAGAGCGTTCCCTCTTGCGGCGTGGTAGCGGGAGCGGCCACCGGCGAGCCGAGCAGGTCCCACGCGAGTCCCACGCCCAAGGCGATGGCGACGATCACGACGAGGAACATCTCCCCGCGGCGCTCGGCCATCACGACTCACCGCCCGTTTGAGGTTGAGATTCCGCCTTCGCCAGTAGATCGGGCTGACGTCGACGCGAGAACGACGCACTGAGGACGGTGATCCAGACGATCCCACCGAAGATGAGCCACCCGATATCGCCCAGCGTGCGTTTGTACGAGACCGTGAGGGGGCCGGCCGCATCCGACGGCAGATCGAAGCCGTTCGCCCATCCCGAATCGACTCGCTCCAGCGAAGTGCCGTTCGCGGTCGCCTTCCAACCGTTGTCCGCGGTCTCGGCGACGAACACGTGCCCCCCTCCGTCGAACTCGTCCAAGCGATAGCGGGACGCGCTTGGATGCTCGAGTACGCCAACCTCCTTGGGGAGGGTGACGGAGTCAAGGTGAGATCCCTCTCTTAGCGCGGTCACGAGTGGAGGGATCTCGTCGTAGATAGCGGCGCGGTGCAGCACGGCTTGGTTCTGTAGAAGCAGGTACTGAGGCTCGCTACGGATGAGCCCGAGGTCGCGCTGGCCGAGCCACGGATCCGCGCTGCTGCCGCGCTCCAGGACGACGTAGCCGACGTTGAAAACGCCGAGCAGTGAACCACCCTCGTCCGTCGCACCGGCATCAACGGATGCAAGGACGCGATCCAACTCCGTCTCCGCGTCGCCGACGCTCTTCTCGAAGAGGTCGGTAAGAAGCTGGCCCCCCGGTGCTGTGATGAAGGAATCGCGCAACGGGCGCGTCGCCGTTGCGGTCGGCGGTTCCCAGTCCGGTCCGATCCAGAGAGCGCGAAACGGACCCTCCTGCTCTGCTTGCGCGTCCAGCAGGCTCGATATCTGCACGACCGTTCGGGGATCCGAAACCTCTCCATGGCCGGCTCCCGGCTGCCACTCACCGTGCCACAGAGCGGGTCCCAACCCGGCGGCGAACAAGAAGATAGAAAGCGCCAGCGCAGCGAGCGTGAGCCAATGCAGGTATCCAAAGTCGCGGCGCGGAAGGTCCAATCGGAACGCACCAACGGCGAGACCGACGAGACCGGAGAAGCAAACTGAGATGATGACCCCCGCTTCGGTCGGCGACGCGACGAAAGGCGGGAAGGCTCCGGCGGCGATCGCGGTGACGATCAATCCCATGAGGGCGATGGAGGTCCATAGCAGCAGCGCCATGCGCTTGCGCTGGCCATCCCCGATGAACACGGCCAATAGGCCCATCACCGGAAGGGCAAGTCCGAAGAAGACGGGAGTTTCCGGCGTTTGGCCCAGCAAGACCGCAGACATGCCGTGCTCCGCGAAGCTGGCGGCATAGGTCTTGGAATTGTCGAAGAGTTGGTTGAGCGGACCACCGTCCGCGAACCATGTCGTGCTCCAAGGCAGGAGCAACAGCCAACCCGTCAAGAGCCCGACGAGGACGGAAACGAAGGATCGGATCGAGTCCCCCCCTCCCACGAAGAACGCTCGTACGATCACAAGCAACACCGCGACCAGTGCATAGATGAACATCGACCCCGGCACGAAGGCGGCCGAGACCGCGACGCCCAAACCGAGACGCGCGACCGCTCGGCCCCGGTTCCACGCGGGCGGACGAACCCATCCGGTGAGGCGAACGAGAACCAACAACACGAAGGGTGCGGCGGCACCGAACACCAACGTCCCGAGCGAGCCATCGCGCAGCCCGGCGTAGCCAACC
>JAXDJP010000168.1:0-3991 GCA_034665645.1 Actinomycetota bacterium
CCCCCGACGACCAAAGCGGCACCCGCGCGGATGTCGGGGGCCCTCACCGGTGCTCCGGAGAGTTTGTGAACGCCACGGATGACGGCGTGATGGCCCTCGACTCGGATCTGCGAGCCCATGCGATTCAGTTCGTCGACAAAGAGGAACCGGGACTCGAAGACGTTCTCGGTCACGATCGATGCTCCATCGGCCTGCGCCAAGAGCACCATCATCAGCGGTTGCAGGTCGGTCGGGAAGCCCGGGAACGGAAGGGTGACGAGGTCCATCGACCGCGCTCTGGACGACATCGCTACGCGCACTTCCCCGTCCCCCCGGCGTACCTCCGCCCCCGCCTCCTCGAGCTTCTGAAGCGGCAACTCGAGGTGGTTCGAGATCACGTCGCTGAGGGTGATGTCTCCCCCGGTCGCTGCTGCTGCGATCGCGTAGGTGCCGGCCTCGATCCTGTCCGGGATGATCTCGTAACTGCCGGGCTCGAGCTCGGGAACCCCTTCGATCTCGACCGAAGGAGTGCCGGCACCCGTTATCCGGGCACCGCATCTGTTGAGGAAATTCGCAAGATCCTGGATCTCGGGCTCACGGGCCGCGTTCTCGATCGATGTGCGCCCCTCGGCGGTCACTCCCGCCATCAGGAGGTTCTCGGTAGCTCCCACCGAAGGGAACTCGAGAAGGACGTGGGTTCCTCGAAGCCGATCGGCGCGGCCCTCGACGTAGCCGTGCTGCGATACGAGTTTTACCCCCATGCGCTCGAGCGCGGAGAGGTGCATGTCGATCGGACGGGAGCCGATGGCATCACCGCCAGGGAGCGCCACCCGCGCTCGCCCCAAGCGAGCGAGCAAGGGAGCGAGGACCTGGATCGAAGCTCGCATCTTCGTCACGAGCTCGTAGGGCGTGTCTTCCGAGAGGTCACCGGATGCGTCGATGGTGATCGTCGATCCGGATCGGGTGACCTGTGCCCCGAGTCGCTCGAGCACGTCCGCCATCAGATGAACGTCGGTGATCTGCGGCACGCGCTTCAGAGTCACGGGTCCACGGACCATGAGCGACGCGGCCATGATCTTCAAGACCGAGTTCTTAGCCCCGCTGATCGTTACCTCACCACTGAGGCGCGCCGGGCCGGTGATCCTGTAGGCGTCCATCAGCCGAGACTAGTCCCATAAGAAAAGAGGGTGGCCGCAAGGCCACCCTCTTTGTTAAGAACCGTTAGGTCAGCGACTGCTGCGACCCGAACGTCCTCCGGTCGACTTGCGACCCGTCGACTTCTTGCGACCGGTCGACTTACGCCCACTCGCGGCGCGCGTCGTCTTGGTCACGGCCGACTTGGCCTGCCTCGTGGTGCGCTTGGCAGCCGACCTTCCGCCTCTGCTCGCGGCCGTCGCAGTGCCCTTGGCCCCACTCCGTGCGGCGCGGCCGGTGGCCTTTGCACGCCTGGTCGTCTTCTTGGCGGCCGACTTCGCGGTCCTCGTCGTCTTCTTAGCAGCCGACTTGGCGCGCGAGGTGGTCTTGCGGGCCGTCGACCTAGCAGTGCCGGCTGCCCGGCGTGCGGTCGACTTCTTCCGACCGGTCGATCTACGCGTGCCGGTGGACTTACGAGCCGTTGCCTTCTTCCGGCCGCCCGTGGACTTCCGTGCCGGCGACTTCCTAGCCGTGGACTTCTTCCGACCACCCGTGGACTTGCGTGCGGTCGTCTTCTTGCGGCCGCCGGTCGACTTGCGTGCCGTGGACTTCCGACTCCCCGTCGACTTCCGTGCGGGGGACTTGCGTGCCGTCGTCTTCTTGCGACCCGTCGACTTCCGTGCGGTCGATTTCTTGCGGCCGCCGGTCGACTTTCGTGCCGTGGACTTCTTCGCTCCGGTGGACTTGCGCGCCGTGGTCTTCTTGCGGCCGCCCGTCGACTTCTTCGCACCCGTCGACTTGCGCGCCGTGGACTTCTTGCGACCACCGCTCGACTTACGCGCGCTGCTCTTTCGGCCACCCGACGAAGAACCACCCGAGGACCCGCGGCTGCGGCCTCCGGAACCGGATCCTCCCTCTGGGCGAGCGACTTCTGCCCCTACGCCTGCGGCGGCGGCAACCACGCGCCTAACGGCCGCGACCGGACTCGTTGCATCGCCTGGTGGTGCAGCGATCCCCGCCGCCGCTTCTCCAGCGCCGGCAACCGCCTCTCGCGCTCGTTCTACGATCCCTCTGTCTTCTGCCATCGATGCCTCCCTTGTCTGCCCTACTCGTAACGCGTTCAAGTTGCCCAACTCAGGCGTCTGCGAAACCGTACGAGAGGAAAGCTACTTACAGTTCGAATGTTCGTGCAAGTAGCGAAGCGCGCTTTTATTAAGCGCGTTCAGTCAGTGTATGGGTTAGACCAGCAATTTGAAAGCGCCGAGAGGTCAGCGCGTTTGTGGTCGAGGACTTATCGCGTTGAGGTTGCAACCTCCGACCCACTCTCCAACCGATACCAGAGACCGTCCGATCGTTCATCGGATGCTCGTACGTCGGACACGAACCTCGGACAGCATGCTCTCGCGGGTTACGTCTTCGATCAGGTCGACGATCCTGCGACGACGCGTCTGCCTCGCGCACCCATGTAGCGGCCTACCGCGCCCCGGAAAGGCGCGGAGGGTTCTAGGAGCTAGAACCCCGCCCCGGGATCGATGTCGAGCCTGGCTTCGATCAGCCACAGGTTCCTGCGCACGCATTCCGGACATAGAGCCAGCTGCCGCCCGTTCGCGTCCGGCATCTCCTGCCACCCCATCGGGATCAGCCCCTGTCTCCTCGATTCGGAGACACCGCAGGACGAACAGAAGACCCTGTTGCGCAAGCTTTCGGGACGCTCGCTCGCCATACGGGGTTATCTACGCTAGCGGCTGGAGTAGTCGCCGGACGCTCGTTCGCCGGCCGCGAGCGATGCTCTCAGCGCGGCATCGGACATCTCGCCCTCGCGCTCGTCGGAGGCACGCTGCTTGATCTCGTCGAGACGACGCTTGAGCTCGGCGTCATCGACTTCGCCGATCTCCTCTGCATCGTCGGCCAGGATGATGACGTGGTACTCGTCGGACATGGGACCGGAGGCCTCCAGGAAGCCTCCGGTCACCAAGAACGTTTCACGGGTCTGACCATTGACCACGGTTACGCGCCCGGGCACCAGCGCGGCGAGGAACGGGATATGCCCTCGCATGATCCCGAACTCACCCTCGGGCGAGCGGGCGATGACGAGTTCGGCATCGCCTTGCCACACCTTGCGGTCCGCAGCAACGATCGAGACATCCATCAGTCAGACAGTTCCTTTGCCTTCTGCTTCGCCTCTTCGATCCCACCGACCATGTAGAAAGCCTGCTCCGGCAGATCGTCGTACTCGCCCTCGGCGAGACCCTTGAAAGACGACACGGTCTCTTCGACGGGCACGTACTTACCCTCGATGCCGGTGAACTGCTCGGCTACGAAGAAGGGCTGCGACAGGAACTTCTGGATCTTGCGAGCGCGCTGCACGATGATCTTGTCTTCCTCGGCGAGCTCGTCGATCCCGAGGATCGCGATGATGTCCTGGAGGTCCTTGTAGCGCTGCAGGATCCGCTGCACCGTGAGAGCCACGTCGTAGTGCTCTTGCCCGACGTAGCGAGGGTCGAGGATCCTGGACGTCGAGTCCAGGGGGTCCACCGCCGGGTAGATGCCGAGCTCGGAGATCTGCCGCGACAGAACCGTCGTTGCGTCGAGGTGAGCGAACGTCGTGTGGGGAGCCGGGTCGGTGATGTCGTCTGCGGGAACGTAGATGGCCTGCAGGGACGTGATCGATCGACCTCTCGTCGACGTGATGCGCTCTTGAAGCTCGCCCATCTCCTCGGACAGTGTGGGCTGGTAACCCACGGCCGAAGGCATACGTCCCAGAAGGGTCGAGACCTCCGAGCCCGCCTGCACGAAGCGGAAGATGTTGTCGATGAACAAGAGAACGTCTTGTTCCATGACGTCCCGGAAGTACTCTGAGATGGTTACCCCGGTCAGC
>JAXDJP010000169.1:0-3731 GCA_034665645.1 Actinomycetota bacterium
GTCACGTGCTGCCGACGTCCTACGACGTCATCGACACCATCACGGCCCAGAGGACGTTCGGCGCCGACGCATCGGACCAAGCCGAAGCAGTCAAACCCGTCGTGCCGGTGTACATCAACTCCATAGATATCAAAGAGGGCTGACGTGGCTGCCTCGCCACGGGTTCCCGACGGCCAGGGCGAGGATCCCGGGTGGCGACGGGCGGTATTCGCACAGCTCTTCCCGATCGGAAGTCGTAAGACGCAGCGACAACTCGATGGGCTCATCGTGACGCGAGTGTTGTTCGTCGCCTTGATGCAAGCGGCCCTCGCGGGCGGTCTGATCCTGGTGCTGATCACTAGGCACCTGGGGAGTTTCGACACCCTCCCACTCTTAGCGGTTCTGGTACTCGGCTCGGCGGGGGTCGTCGTCGCCAAGAGGACGCAGTCGAGAAACCTAGATGTCACCGATGCGACGACCTTGGGAGCGTCTTACCGCTCGCGCTTCTTCGCCGGCTTCATCGCGAACGAAGTGCCTCTCTTGGTCGCGTTGGTGATGGGCATGATCTCGGGCGAGCTGTGGCCTTACCTGGTGGACCTTCCGTTCTTCATCGCGGGGATGTTCCTGATCGCGCCGTCACGCCCGAACATCGAACGCGATCAAGGGATCCTTCGTGAGGGACCGTCGAAACTCTCGCTGTACGCGGCGTTGAAGGCACCGCCCGCACCGCCCAAGAAGAAGGGTTAGCCGGGCGTCAGCGGCGCCAGGGTCAGATCGAGTCGCTTCTCTCCCCCGGCATCCGGGAAGTTGATCGTCGCCTCCACGCCGACGGCGGAACGGGAGATAGAGAGGATCGTCCCCCGACCCCATTTGGAGTGCTGTACCTCTTGGCCGACTTTGAAGTCGGCGGGGTCCGCCGCCTGGCGCCGACCGGTGAACGGGAGCTTCGAACGAGAGGGCGAATTCGCGCTGGGTCTTTCCCCTACCAGCTGGATGAGGTTCTCGGGGATCTCTTTCAAGTAACGCGATGGAGGGTTGTAGTTGGGCGACCCCCACAAGCTGCGCGACCAGGCGTTGAGCAGATAGAGGCGCTCACGCGCCCGAGTCACACCGACATAACAGAGCCTGCGTTCCTCTTCTTCTGCGTCGGGGTCGCCCAGCGAACGGATATGCGGGAACACACCTTCTTCCATCCCGACCATGAACACGACCGGGTATTCGAGCCCTTTGGCCGTGTGCAAGGTCATCAGCGTGACCGCGGCGTCGCTCGGATCCAACGAGTCCGTGTCGGTGATCAGCGCGATCCTTTCGAGGAATCCCGAAAGACTCTGCTCGTCATCGGCGGCCTCGTACTCCGTCGCCACGCCGGCGAACTCTCGGAGGTTCTCTTGCCTCGACAGAGATTCGATCGACCTGTCGGCGCGCAGTTCGTCGAGGTAACCCGTCGACTCAAGCGTCGTCTCGATCAGTTCGGCAAGGGGCAGCTTGTCGCGATCCATCTCCCTGATTCGTTCGAAGAGACGCGCTGCCTCCAGCACGCCCCCGAGGGAACGCTTCGGTATCCCGTCGACCTCTTCCGCACGATCGAACGCTTCGCCCAAGCCGATGCTGTGTCGCTGGGCGAAGGAGAGCAGCCGGGCCAACGTCGTGTCACCGATCCCTCTCCTCGGCGCCTGGGCAGCGCGCGCGACGCTGACCTCGTCGTCGGGGTTCGTCGCGCCGCGCAACCATCCAAGCAGGTCCTTGATCTCTTTCCGTTCGTAGAACCGGACACCGCCGACGACGCGATAGTTCAGGTCCTCTTTGGAGAAGATCTCCTCGAGGACGCGGGACTGAGCGTTCGCCCGGTAAAACACCGCGACATCCCGCAGCGAATACCCACCTTCCGTTGACAGCCGACGGACCTCGTGCGCAACCCACAGGGCCTCGTCGTGCTCGTTCTGAGCGTGGTACCTGGTGATCAGGTCGCCGGCCGTCGATTGGGTCCATAAGGACTTCGGGCGCCGCATGACGTTGTTCTCGATGATGGCGTTCGCGGCCGCCAGGATGTTCTGCGTCGATCGATAGTTCTCGTCCAACGTGATGACGTGAGCCTCGGGCCAATCGCGCTCGAAGTCGAGGAGGTTCTTGATCGTCGCTCCTCTGAACGCGTAGATCCCTTGGTCGGCATCCCCGACGACGAAGATGTTTCGCCACTTCCCGGCCAAGAGCCGCGCGAGTGTCGCTTGTGCACCGTTCGTGTCCTGGAACTCGTCGACGAGCACGTGTTGGAAGCGTTCCTGGTATTGCTGCAGCACGATCGGGAATCGGTCGAACAACTCGACCGTGCGCATGATCAGGTCGTCGAAATCGAACGCCGAGGCCAGCGTCAGGCGCCGCTGATACTCGACGTAGACCTTCCCGATCTGACGCTCGTAAGGATTCGAGGCAAAGTCGAGATACGCGCCCGCGCTCGTTAACCGGTTCTTGGCGTCCGAGATCGCCCCCGCGACGGCGCGCGGTGGGACGCGCTTCGGGTCGATCCCGAGCTCTTTCATGCACAGAGTGATCAATCGCTGCGTGTCGCCGGCGTCGTAGATCGTGAAGGACGGACGGACGCCCAGGTGCTTGGCCTCTCGCCTCAGGATCCGAACGCACGCGGAGTGGAAGGTCGAGACCCACATCTGGTTCGCGACCGGCCCCACCAGGGCCGCGACCCTCTCTTTCATCTCGCCGGCGGCCTTGTTCGTGAAAGTGTTGGCGATGATGCCGAAAGGAGAGATCCCGTTGGCTATCAGGTAAGCGATCCGGTAGGTGAGGACCGCGTCTTGCCGGATCCGGCCCCCGCCACGATGAGGACCGGGCCGTCCTGGTGCTCGACCGCCTCGCGCTGAACGGGGTTCAGGTCTTCGAGAAAGTTCTCCTTCATCTCTTGAGCCTAAGGACGCACTCCGACGATAGCGGCGCGGCTACTCCCACTCGATGGTGCCGGGAGGCTTCGAGGTGATGTCGTACACGACGCGGTTGATGCCCGGGACCTCGTTGACGATCCGGCTCGAGATCCGCTCGAGCAGGTCGTAGGGGAGCCGGGCCCAGTCCGCCGTCATAGCGTCTTCGCTCGTCACTGCACGAAGCACGATCGGATAGCCGTAGGTGCGCTCGTCACCCATCACGCCCACCGAACGGATCGCGGGCAACACCGCAAACGATTGCCAGATCTCTCGCATCATCCCGGCCTTCTTGATCTCTTGCATCACGATCTCGTCGGCGCCGCGCAGTGTCTCGAGACGTTCCCACGTGATGTCCCCGATGATCCTGACCGCCAGACCGGGGCCGGGGAACGGTTGCCGCCACACGATCTCCTCGGGCAAGCCGAGTTCTTCGCCGACCTTGCGAACCTCGTCTTTGAACAGGTTGCGAAGCGGTTCGACGAGCGTGAACTTCATGTCGTCCGGGAGCCCACCCACGTTGTGATGGCTCTTGATCTTCGCCGCGTCCTTGGTCCCGGACTCGATGACGTCGGGATAAAGCGTTCCTTGCACCAGGAACCGCGCATCTTCGAGGTCGTCTCGGGCTACCTCTTCAAAGACGCGGATGAACGTCTCTCCGATGATCTTGCGTTTGCGTTCGGGATCCTCGACGCCCGCGAGCTTCTCGAGGAAACGATCGGCGGCCTTCACATGCACGAGGTCGATGCCCATGTGCCGCTGGAACGTGTCTTCGACCTGTTCGGCCTCGCCGGCTCGCAGCAATCCGTGGTCCACGAAGACGCA
>JAXDJP010000170.1:0-3215 GCA_034665645.1 Actinomycetota bacterium
TCGGTTTTCCCGACGAAGATGGTGTCGTCAAACCACACAAGGCGCGAGACTTAGACCAGCCGGTCGTCCCGGATGAAGAGCTCTCGGAGGAGTGCTTATGAGCGTCGAGGACCTCGAGAAATACGAGGCCGAGATGGAGCTTCAGCTCTACAAGGAGTACCGAGACGTACTCCCGATGTTCAAGTACGTCGTCGAGACCGAGCGCCGCTTCTACCTGGCGAACGACGTGAAGGTCGACACCCAGCACGTCGGAGCGAAGGTTTGGTTCGAGGTCGAGTTGGGCGACGCGTGGGTGTGGGACATGCATCGCCCTGCGAGATTCGTCTCTCATGTGAAGGTCGTCACCTTCCGGGATCTGAATGTGGAGGAACTGGCTCAGCTCGCCGATCGAGACATGCTCCCGGGGCCGCCTCCTCCTTCCGCCACAGGACGCTAGGACACCTTTGATCCGAGGGCGGCGGGTTGTTGCCGCCGCGACGTTCTTGGTCACCCTTCTCGCTGGAGGCTCTCCGGCGGCGGTCGCTCACGACCACCGCGTGCCGAAAGCCGTCCTCTTCACCGGATCCGACCGTCAAGTCGGAAGGGAGGCCGGTTCTACGTGGATCTGGTGGGACGGCCACTACTGCGTCAACCAGATCTCCGACGCGGCCGGGATCTTTCAGAAGGACAGCGCTCTGCTGAAGCCCGAGGCCAAGATAAGGATCAGGCTCGCCAAAGCACAGAGGCCCGAACAGCTGGAGATCAGGGCCTGGCGGCGGGTCCATGACGGCCGAGCCGTCGGTGCCGGCTCGCCTGTCGACTACGTGCTGAAGACGCATCTCCACCGCGGTCGCAAGGTGTGGGTTGCGTCGTTCACCCCCGATGTGAGGTCGGACTACTTCCTAAAGGTCGACGGTTTCTGGCCGGATCACAGCCGCTGCGGTGGGATGCAGAGTGCGTCCTGGCAGTTCCACGTGCGCGCCCCTCAGTGACCTGTCGCAGCGCGTCGCTAGGTTCTCCCCATGGATGCACGACCGGCACTCGGCCGCCTAGGTGAGGACGCCGCGGCCGATCTCTACGAAAATCTCGGGTTCTCGGTCCTCGAGCGAAACTTCCGATGCAACGAAGGCGAGATAGACATCGTTGCTGCGCGCGACCGCCTGGTCGTGTTCTGCGAAGTGAAAACGCGGCGCACCGATCATTGGGGAGAGCCTTCAGAGGCCGTTAACTATCGCAAGCAAAGCCGCTTGCGAAAGCTGGCGGCCGTCTGGCTGAGAGAGCGACGCGCCGGCAGCGTGGACGTCCGCTTCGACGTGGTGTCCGTTATCGTCGCCGACGGCACGACGAAAGTGACCCAACTAACCGACGCCTTTTAGGAGAGTGGTGGCTCAAACCTACGAAACCCTTCTCTGGGAAGAGCGCGGCCACGTCGCTACGCTGACCCTGAATCGACCGGAGAAGAAGAACGCGATGTCGTGGGTGATGTTCGGCGAACTCAAGCGCGCCTTCGAGGCGGCGGCACACGACGACAACGTTCGCTGCGTCATCGTGACGGGGGCGGGGAACGCGTTCTGTTCGGGCGCCGACCTGAGCGACGGCGCGAACGTCCCCTCCAGCGCGTCCCAGATGAAAGACAGGATGCGGACGATCGACGCGGTTGCCCTTTCGCTGATCGACTGTCCCAAGCCGACGATCGCGAAGGTGACTGGTGTCGCCGCGGGTGCCGGTTGTCAGCTTGCCCTCGGATGCGATCTCATCGTTGCTTCCAAGGCGGCAACCTTCGCCGAATTATTCGTGAAGCGAGGTCTGGTGGTCGACTTCGGCGGGTCGTGGTTGCTGACCCGCGCACTCCCGCTTCACAAGGCCAAAGAATTGGCCTTGTTGGGGGAAACGATCTCGGCAATCGATGCGGATCGACTGGGATTGCTGAACCGCCTGTGCGACGAAGCCGATGTTGACCAAGTCACGATGGACCTAGCCGACCGGCTCGCAGCGCTCCCTCCGCGGACCGTCTCGCTCATCAAGTCGAACCTCAATCGGGCATCCGATCAAACCCTGCAGCAAACGCTGGACACGGAGGCCGCGACGCAGGCCCTGGCATTCAGCAGCCACGACACCACCGAGGCCGTGGCGGCCTGGCTCGAGAAGAGGGAGCCGCGTTTCACGGGGCACTAGCCCGCCATTCGCCCGGCTCCAAGCAGGGATTCGCGTCCCTGGTGGCGTAAAGGCAACCACCGGATCCATCGATCGGAGAGCGGGATGACTCGTCAAGAGCGATTGTCTTTCTCCAGAGCCTGGCCCGACCTGTCGAGGCGCCTGCGGGCCCTCCTCGCCGCGCGGGGAGTGAACGCAACCTCTCGAGACGACATCGTTCAGGAGACCGGCCTCCGGCTCGTCCGCATGTGGAGCAAGATCGACGCCGAGAGCCCCTTGTGGCCCCTCGCCGCAACGATCGCCATGAACCTCATTCGAGACGAAGCGAGGAAGGGACGCGACCGGGAGCTCATCGGTGACATTCCCGATGTCCCTGCGGGCCTCGATGTCGAGGAAGCGGCGCTCGCCAGACTCGAGCTGCAGCGGATCGGAAGGGCTCTCACCAAACTCGCTCCGTCGCATCGAGACGCACTTCTCGGCGAGGTCATGCGGGAAGAAGCACCGGCGATCCCCAGTGGAGGGGCCGCAAAGATGGTGCGCATGCGTGCCAGGCGGCGCCTCGCGCTCGTTCTGGACACCCTCGCGGCGTGGGCGGCCGGTGTGTCGCGCTGGTTCAAGAAGGAGAGCGAATGGGTGCAACCGGTGACGGCGAGCGTCCTCACCGCCGCCGCGTTCGTGGCCGGCGCGGGGTGGCCCGGGTCGGTTGCCGAGTCGCATGGCCCGGGCTATGCGGCGGCCCGCCCTCACGTAGTGGTCCGGTTGGCGAAGACGTCGCTGAAGACCGACGCACGGCATGACCCTGCAAGAAGCGTTGGCACAACTGTGCCGAAGTCCACGGAGACCGCCGCCTCGCAGGCTTCGCCGACCGTGCAACAACCGCGCCAAGATGGCGACCACAAGACGACCATCTTCGAGGTTGACGGCGTCGATGACACTCCCGAGAAAACGAGCGTGCAGGTTCTGGACACGTACATCCGGGTGGGCGATCAAAGCTCCGACAAGCCGGTGTGCGTCGATAACTCGCCCGTGGAGGCACCCGGCACCGATTGCTCGGAGTCACCCGCCCCCTAGTTCTTGCCTCT
>JAXDJP010000171.1:0-3874 GCA_034665645.1 Actinomycetota bacterium
AGCGAGCTGGAGGCACTCGACGTCGAGGGTGATGCGATCGACGTCGTCGTGGACGCGTTCGGGCGCCACCGACTCCTCACCTTCGATCGGGAAATATCAACTCGGGAGCCCACCGTAGAGATAGCGCATGAAGCGCTGTTACGCGCGTGGGGGCGACTGCGCACGTGGATCGACGATGCCAGGGAAGACTTACGTCAAGACCGAAGTCTCGCGCGCGCCGCCACGGAGTGGCGTGCTTCCGAGGCCGACGACAGCTTCCTCCTACGAGGTGCCCGCCTCGAGCAGCACGAGACGTGGGCTGCGACCACGGACCTGGTGATCGGGCGATCCGAGAGGGCCTACCTGAAAGCAAGTGTCGATCACCGCGACCGGGAGGGCGCCGAGGAGGATCGGCGACACAAGCGCGAGATCCAGTTCGAGCGTCGCTCGTCACGGCGCCTCCGTGGGCTTGTAGTCCTGTTCGCTGGGGCGGCCCTCGTTACGGGATCGCTCACCGTTGCTGCCCGGCACCAGAGAAGTAGGGCGGAACGCGAGGCACGGATCGCGACCTCTAGGGAGCTGGCCGCATCGGCCGTCGCAAGCCTCGAAGTCGACCCCGAGCTCAGCGTCTTACTGGCGCGCGCTGCGATCGACACGACGCGGTCAGCGGAGGGAACGGTTCTCCCAGAAGCTGAAGAGGCCCTTCATCGCGCAGTCGTAGCGTCCCGCCTCGAGCTAGAGGTAGCGGGGCTGGGAGGTTACGTGGCGTGGAGCGCCGCGGGGGTCTTCGTAACGGAAGGCCCCGAAAACTCGGGAGTGATCGATATCAGAGACGCCGAGACGGGGGAGCGAGTTCTCGCGTTCAAGGGGCACGATATAGACCTCAACACCGTCGCATTCAGCCCCGACGGATCGCGGCTCGCAACCACGGGAGATGACGGCAAGTTGAAGGTTTGGGATCCGACGACGGGGCGGCTGGTTGCGTCCATGTCGGGGCCTGGGAGCGCCTGGGGTCCTTCGTTCAGCGGGGACGGTTCGCTCATCGCGTCTGCTTGGGGGGACAAGGTGCGCGTCTTCGCGCTGCCCACGAAGCGAGTGCTTCTAGATATCCCGATGGAAGACGGGTACGGCACCGCTCTCAGCCCGGACGGGAAACGTCTCGCGGCCATTTCCGAGAGAAGCGCGGTGTACGACGTAAGGAGCGGCAAGAGAGTATTCGGCCTTGGTGGACACGGCTGGGCGTTGTCGTGGAGCCCGGATGGGCGCTACGTGGCCACCGGTGGCGAGCAGGGGGTGCGGGTGTGGGACGCGAGAACGGGGAAGCTCCGGCACACTCTCTTCGCACATGGCGGGCCGATTGGGGGGGTCGCGTGGAGTCCGGATTCATCCAGGCTCGTCACGGGTGGCTCGGACGGAACCGTCAAGATCTGGAGGATCGACCCGACGGGGGTCACACAGCTGTTCTCGCTGTCCGCGCACGGAACTAGAAGTGGCGTGTTGGGAGTGGCCTTCTCGCCCGATGGAACCCGGGTGATGGCGGGAGACCTTTCCACCTCCGCCGTGACCATCTGGGACCTGGGGGCGGACGGCGACGCGGAGTGGGGGAATCTTCCTTCATCCGGCGAGGCCGGCGCGAAGTTCATGCCCGACGGCAGGCGCGTGGTGGCGAGCAGCAACCACGGGAAAGCCGTGACGATCTGGGACCTTCAGACGGGGCGGGCGCTCGAAAGGATGGCGCCGTCGACCGATGACTTCCGGTTCTTCTCGCTCGCGGTCAACCCCGACGGCGGGTCGATCGCTTTGGGCGGAGCGGTACCCGGTCATCCCTTCGGCGGCGAGGTGGCGAGGGTCTGGGACACCGCGTCGAGCGAGGAGATCTACAGCGTCGGCCACAAGTTCGACGTGAACGAGGTTGCCTTCAGTCCCGACGGCGAGTACATGGTCAGCGCGGACTGGAACTCGGCGGCGAAGATCGTCGATCGCTCTGGTCGGGTGCTGAGCGTCCTTAGAGAACCCGGATTCAGCCTCTCTGCGGCACGGTTTAGCTCCGACGGCCGGTTCGTAATCACGGCGTCGTTCGAAGGCACAAACACCCGCGTGAAGATCTGGGATTGGGGACGGCGCGAGGTCGTTCGCACGATCCACGACGACGTGTCCAAATTGTGGCCCAACCTCGATGTCGCGCCAAGCGGTTCCCGGTTCGTTGTGGCCGGGCCGGAGGGCGCGGTGGACATCTGGGACGCGACGAGCGGAACGCGCGTCGCCGTTCTCGCAGGTCCGTCGGGAGGAGTGAACCGGGCCGTTTTCAGTCCCGATGGAGAGCGCGTTGCAACGGCGAACGACGATGGCACGGTGCGGCTATTCGACGCTGACAGCGGCGCAGAGCAGCTAATCTTGCGTGGCTCGGGGTGTGCCGTTCGGGACGTTGCTTTCAGCGGGGACGGCAAGAAGCTTGCGTCGACCAGCTGCGACGGCGTTCGGATCTGGGCCCTGGACATCGACGATCTTCTCCAGATCGCGGACCATGAAGTCGAGAGATCACTCACGGATGCCGAATGCCGCCAATATCTTCACGTGACCGGGTGCCCACAAGGCGCCTGAGACGCGCGCATAGGGTCCAGTGACCTCCCGGTGACATCATCCGAAGTGCGAGTGGGCCAAGGGCATCGGGTAGCTCCGCTCGAGCTCTTCTTTGATCTCGTCGTCGTCTTCGCCTTTACGCAGGTGACGAGCTACTTCGCGCATCCAACGTGGGACGGACTTGCGCGAGGCCTCCTACTTCTGGCGATGGTGTGGTGGGCGTGGTCGGCCTACGCGTGGCTGACTAACCACTTGGATCCCGAACAGGGTTCCGTGCGTCTCGTCGTTCTGTTGGGCATGGCCGCGATGCTGGGAGTGTCCCTCTCGCTCCCGGGGGCTTTCGGCAGCGACGGTCTTCTCTTCGCTATCGCTTATTTCATCGTCCGCGGGCTCCATCTCGTCCTCCTGGCCTTCGCAGGGCGAGGAGACCGAGATCTCTTTGGTGCAGTCATGAGAGTCGTTCCCAGCGCCACCGTCGGCCCCGCTCTACTCGTGGTCGCAGCACTCGTGCACGGGTCGGCGCGCGTGATCTTGTGGTGCCTGGCCGTCGTCGTGAGCTATCTCGGCCCCTTATTGGGACATATGCGCGGTTGGCGCGTGTCGCCCTCGCACTTCGTCGAACGATTCGGGTCGATCATCATCATCGCCTTGGGCGAATCCATCGTTGCGATCGGAGTCGGGGCGCGGAGTCTGGCACTGACCTTCCAAGTGATTACCGCGTCGGCCCTCGGGATAACGGTGATCGCTTGTCTCTGGTGGGCGTACTTCGACTGGGTGGCTTTGGTAGCCGAATCCAGGCTTGCTCAAGCGACAGATTCGGCCCGCGCACTTCTGGCTCGCGACGCGTATTCGTATATCCACCTTCCGATGGTGGCGGGCATAGTGCTCTTCGCGTTCGGTCTGCAGGAGACGCTTGCACATCCAGCCGACCCGCTTCGCAGTGCGGCGGGGTGTGGACTCGCCGGAGGAGTCGCGCTGTACCTAGCTGCGCACGTTGCTTTCAGGCTGCGGCTTGGGGGTGGGCTCGGTCACGGCCGGCCTGTGGCGGCGGTCGTTTTACTAGGGCTTGTTCCCGCAGCGTGGACCTTGTCGGCCGAAGCCGCGTTGCTGCTGGTGACTCTTGTTTGTGTCGCGCTCATCGCATATGAGTTTTTCCGACACCGGGAAGAGCGGGCTGCGATCCGAAGCCGCCGGCCGGGAGAGATCATCCAGGGGAAAGAAAGCTAGTAGCGATCGACGCGCTTTCCCAACCGTCTGTTTAGGTTCCGATGGAGGGCGCAGACGCGTACTCGTCGTCGCTCACGGGCTCGCCCCA
>JAXDJP010000172.1:0-4277 GCA_034665645.1 Actinomycetota bacterium
GATCGAGAGTCGAGGTTCTCGTTCTGGATCCGCCCACATTGCAACAGGGAGACGCGCCTCAAATGGCCGGCGCAAGGCCCCCTCAATCTCCCGGCAAAAATGATCCCCGACCTCGTAAACATCTACGCACGACGTTACTGACGGTTGTAAGCCATCGGGTTGTCGACGAACGCGACCGTCGCGTCCGCCCCGATCTCACTCTTAGCGAGGGCGATGGCAGATGAGACGTCCGGTGCGTAGCCGAAACCGATGTGCTGCGGTACGCGTGGGTCCTCGGCCCCTGCAACGATCACGCGGGCAGCGTGCCGTAGTCGCTTCAGAGGATAGAGGGCCATGGTGGCGTGAACGGGATGGAACGCGTTGGCGAACCGGTACTTGTCGATGTAGTCGGCGCGCTCTGCGAGCGCCGGCTCGAACTCGCGGCGAGCTCGGTCGGGATCGAGTGTCTCCGGAAGTACCTCCTCCCATACCTCCCGGTAACTCGGATGATGTCGCTCGTTCCATCGGAACGGGCAAGGAGTGGCGAGGACGACCGTGCATCCCGGCTTGCCGAGAGCTTGGATCATGCCCCCGAGGTAACCGAGCCCGGTCGAGATGATGTCGAGGATCGGGTTCGTGTGACTGAACGCCGAGTAGGGACTCCAATCCGGAACCCCGTAGACGACGATGTCCGCCGGCCGGTCGATCAGGTCGCGACGCGGCGGCTGATGAAGACGGAGCTTGTCCACCACGGCCGTCCTCGTTGCCGCAACGCTTCCCGCGTAGACCTCGTGGACCTGCAGGGGATTCGAAAGAACAGTCTCGATCTTGAAGATGCGCTCGCCCCCCAGCTTGTCGTCAACGACGCCGCCCATCTCGTCCAGCATCTCGTGCATCTTGTTGCGATCCAGCGACATGCTCATGATGTCGGGCGTGTGGTGATGGTGGATCGACCGGTAGCTGGATAGCCCCACGCATACCGATTTCCAACCGCCCGAGAACCCCCGCATCGTCGAGCAGTTGAGGTAGATCGTGAGGTCTGACTCCACGACCGCTCGGTTCAGGTCCACGTCCAGCCCATGAGCGGTCGTTCCCACGTTCACCATGCCGTCCGGTTCCTCCGCGTCGTGGCACGTGACGCGCTCCCCGTGCCTCCGCATGAAGTCGTCGCCGACGATCCTGGCGAGCTCGTCGTTCGTGAACTTTCGGTGCAAGGAGTTCGCGCAGATGAAATCGATGTTCCGCTCGCGTACGCCGGCGCGCTCGAGTCGATCGACGATCGCGGGAAGAGCGTTCGCCCAGACGGGCGCGTAGCAGGGCACGGTCGGATCGTCGAATGCGACCGTTACCCGGTCGCCGGCCCCCACCTGGTCCGGCAAGGGTCGTCTATCGAGCGGACGATCGAGGGCAGAGATGATCGCGGCTTCCAGATCTTCTGCGGGATCGAGCGGTAATGAGAACCCTGGAGAGATGACTGTGGTGTCGTCTGGCAGCTCGGCCGTCACGAAGCCGCCTCCGCAGACCATCGGCTTCTCCACGCCTATTCCAGCACCCTCTCGATCCAGGCGAAGGGGTCCTTGACCTCGTCGATCGTCGGAAGGTTGTCGGGGGCCGCCCACAAGAGGTTCAGATCGGAGATGCTGCGCAGTTTCACGATGGCGTTGCAGAATGTCACGCCCGCGCTCTGCAGTGACCGATCCGGAGTGATACCGAGGATCCCGTCGAGAGCGGCTTTACCGTCGCTCGGAGAAGCGGCGAACCGCGTCATGCCCTCATCGATCTGGGCCTGCGTGTCGATCATCTGAGAACCGACCTGTGCTGCGGCGTGCGTCGCGTATCCCTCGAAGATGGCGACGAACGCTTGAAGACGTTTGAGCGCACCTGTGTGCTTCTCCGTCGTTGCTATGGGGAAGGTCTGCTCACCGAAACCCCCCTCGATGCCTTCCATCCCTCCGCTCTGCATCTCCATGATGCGACGCCCAAGATCTCCGGTATCGATCTCGATCGCGTCGATCAGCGCCGTAAGGAGAGAACGGAAGTAGCGACCGGTCCACGGATGGGCCGTTGCAACTACGTGTCTCGACGATTCGCGCAACGCGAGCCACGTTAGGAAGTCGCCGGCATCGAACCCATAATCGGCGGCGAGGGCGGTTGCGTTCGATTCCACCAGGAAGAGATGACCGGCGTCATCGCGCGGGATGGGAAGGTCGTAGCGGCCGAGCGCTTCCTTGGATAGCTGTCCGACAAGGGTGCCGATCTGCAGCCCGAGGAGCAGCGGCGCGAGTTGCCCGATGACCGCTTCGGCGCCGGGCATGCCCGCGCTCTCACCTTCGCCAAGGTTCTGCGCCGCTCCCGTGAAACGGTTGGCCAGGATCTCCAGCACCCACCGCCACGAGGTCAGGGTCGACGTGATCCATTCGCTCCGTCGGATGGCTTCCGTGCGCGCCGGCTCGTCGATGGGCAAGCGGGTGTACCCCGCCAGAAGCATCTCAGCCGAGCGGACCGCGTTATCGAAGGCCACGCTCCGCTCTGGGTCGAGACGCGGCTCCGGGCCGCCCTCCGTTGCGATCGCTTGGGCGACCTGGGTGGCGATCTCTTCGTTGATCGGCCCGCCGGACGCTGAAAGGAGCTTTTGGAGCTCGCGGAAGAGGGGGATGTCGCCGAACGGCTGCTGACTCACCCGACCAGTTTAGTGACGCGCCGGGTCTTAGCCATTCGCTCGTTAGGTAACCTCCGGGGATGCCACGGAAGGAAGCAGGCCGGATCACCGTTGCGATCACGGGGTCCTCCGGCTACGTCGGCTCGAAACTCGTCGATCTCCTTGCAACCGACGACAGGATCGAGCGCATCCTCGGCTTCGACACTCAGAAGAGGATCGGTCCCACCTCGGGGAAGTTCGTTTTCGATGAGGTAGACGTTCGTGATCCCGCCCTTTCGTCGCGGTTCGAGGGTGCAGATGTCGTCATCCACCTCGCTTTCGTGATGGATCCGATCAAGGACGAAGCGGCGATGCGGGACATCAACGTCAACGGAAGTCAGAACGTCTTCAGAGCGGCCGGAAAGGCGGGCGTTTCGAAGATCATCTATACGTCGTCGGCCACTGTTTACGGGGCCCATCCGGACAACGATGTACCGCTCACGGAGGACTCACCCTTGCGAGCGAACCTCGATTTCTCGTACCCCGCACACAAGCTGGAGGTGGAGTACGTCGTGCGCGAGTTACGCGAGGAGTATCCCGATACGAAGGTGACGGTCTTCCGGCCGGCGATCGTTTTCGGCCCCCACGTGGACAACGCATGGTCCCACCTCATGGAGATGCCGATCTTGCTCGGCGTGCAGGGTTATCGCCCGGCGATGCAGTTCATCCACGAGGACGACGTCGCGCGGGCTCTTCAGTTCGCCGTCTTCAACGATCTCGACGGCGCGTTCAACCTGGCGCCCGAGGGATGGTTGGAAAGCGAAGAGATCTTGAATGTCATGGGCAAGCACCGGTTCGACCTACCCGAACCGATCGCCTTCACGGTCGCCGAGAGGTTGTGGGGGGCCGGGATGGGAGAGGCGCCTGCAGGCATGCTGCATTACGTGATGCACCCGTGGCTGGTGTCGACCGGAAAGCTGTCCGATGCAGGTTTCCGATGCCGCCATTCGAACCTCGAGGCGTTCTCGCAGACCGTGGATCAGACCCGGCGCCGGGTTCGGATCGCCGGGCGAAGCGTCGAAAAACGAGGCTTGAAGAGGGGTGCTTCCGTCACGCTGGCCCTCGCCGGCGGGGCGGTCCTTCTTCGCGGTCTGAGAGCCCGCGCCGGCCGATCCTGACCCCTGCTAGGGTCGCGCCGAGCCCCTCGATCGAGGGAGCTCGGATCCGCACGGCGATTCGCGGTGCGAGGAGGACTACTTGATCTACCTATCGTTGATAGTCGCGCTTGCGACGGCGGGGATCGCCCGTCTGTGGATGCAACAACGGCGACAGCGCGCACGCATGTTTTCGGTAACCGAGTTCCGCTCGGGGCTGGAGAAGATGTCCGAATCGGATTTCGTCGGCAAGTCATCGACCCCCAGACCCCCCACTCGTCGCAGGACCGGCGAGACCCCTCAGCCGCTAGACCCGGTTCGCCGGGCCGCTGCGAAGCAGCGGATCGAGGAACGTCGGCGGCAACGCGTCCGAGCTACGCAGTAGAACGAGGAGTGGAGCAGGCAGTTGTCGCGTGATCTAGCGATCGATCTCGGAACCGCAAACACGCTCGTTTATCAACGAAACCGCGGCATCCTTTTCGCCGAGCCGACCGTCCTGGCCTTGA
>JAXDJP010000173.1:0-5382 GCA_034665645.1 Actinomycetota bacterium
CACGCGCATCGGTACCAGTTCTGCGAGGACTTTCCCGACCCGCGGGTTCTCACGACCGCGATCAAACTGGCTTCGGCCTCCTAGACATTCGGGGGCCGGACGAGGAGGTGCTTAGCGACACGCCCGGTCGCGGTGTGAGGCATGTCCGCGACGAGGTGGACGCGGCTTGGAACCTTGTGTGGGCTTAGTCGCTCGGCGGCCCACTCCAGCAGGTCGGCGACCTCGAGCGATGCTCCGTCCGTCGTTACGAACGCCTCGATGTCCTCCTCTCCAAGCGCGGAGGGGACGCCGAGCGCCGCGGCCTCGACGACGTTCGGATGAGCCCGGAGGACCTCTTCGATCTCCTGCGGCGACACGTTCTCGCCTCTTCGCCTGATGAGGTCCTTCTTGCGCGACACGAAGTAGAACGTGCCGTTCTCGTCTCGACGGACGACGTCGCCGGTGCGAAGCCATCCATCGCGTAGGACCTCTATTGTCTCGGCCTCCCGCGCGAAGTAGCCCTTCATCACCGCCGGGTTGCGTAAAAGGAGCTCGCCCGGCTCCCCGGGAGCAACGTCGCGACCGTCCTCGCCGACGATCCGAGCCTCATTGATCGCTCCGAGGTCGGGATGCTCCTTAAGTGCGCCCATCGAACCGTACGGGCGCGTACCCATCGGAGGCCAAGCCATCCCGTAGGGAGTCTCGCTCAGCCCATAGCCGGCGGTTATGCGAAATCCGAAGCGGTCTTCGATCTCGAGGTGTCGTTGTTTCGTTGGGGGGGCCGGCGTCACGTAGCAGAGTCGTAGCAAATGCCGTTTGTCGTCGGGCTTCGAAGCCGCACGCATCAGTATCTCGAGTTGGGCTCCTACCGCGTTGAACACGGTCGCCTTCGAGGCCGCAGCTTCTGAGATGAAACTACCGGCAGAGAAGCGCGGGAGCAGCACGAGGCTCGAGCGCGCTACGAGCGCACCGAGCACCGAGTACGCAAGCGCGTTGAGATGCCACAGCGGCAGCGCGGTTAGTAAACGGTCTTCGGGGTTCAGCCCCACCCAATAGGGGAAGCCCTCGCCCGCCAGAACCATGGCGCGGTTCGTTTGCATGACGAACTTGCTGCTGCCGGTCGTTCCCGATGTCGGCAGCATCACCACGATGTCGTCCTCTTCTCCCACCATGCCCGAGAACGTGTTCTGTCCGGCCCCGACCTCTTCCAAGAGCTGAGGCTCTCGACCCATCCCCGTTTCGGCGACCGCCGCTTTCGCCAGGGGCCGGCGTTCGCGATCGGAAAGGACCAGCGGCGGGCCGATCTCTTGGATCGCCGCGCTTAGATCGTGCGGCTTGGATCGTGGATCGAGGGGCACCATCGCCGCACCTACTAGAGCGAGGGCGAACCACGTGATGACGATTTCGGGATGGTTGGTCGCAACGACCGCCACCCGGTCGCTCTTCTTGATGCCCAGTTCCAGGAGAGTTGCGGCGGCGGCGCGGGCGCGATCGTTCATCCACGCGAAGGAGTACTCGTCGCCTTCGAAGATCAAAAAGGTGCCATCCCCGCGTGAGGCCGCTGCCTTCCCCAGGAGCGCGGGAATCGTCCTAGTGCTCAAGCCGCCTCACACGAACCTCTCTCCCAGCATTAAGGAACGCTCATCTCGGGATAATCAGCCTCTCATCTCCCGTTGGCTCAATGGAGAGAAGGTCACCTACGGAAGGGAAGTTCTATGAAGAAGCTGGTAGCGATGACGGTCGTAGCGCTGAGCTTGACGCTGGTCGGCGGACCGGTGTCGGCAAAGGATGGAGACGTGCGCCGCTCGGGAGGGTGCACGGGGAACAGCACGTGGAAGGTCAAGCTGAGCAAGGACGACGCCGGTATCCAAACCGAGTTCGAGGTCGATCAGAACAAGGCCGGCGACAAGTGGAACGTCGTACTGAAGGACAACGGCGTTCGGTACTTCAGGGACACCCGGACGACCAAGGCTCCGAGCGGATCGTTCACCGTCCACAAGCTGGCGAATGACGCAGCGGGCGACGATGTGATCACAGCCCGGGCGCACAACCTACGCACCGATGAGGTGTGCCGCGGGAGAGCCACCATCCAATAGAGCCAAACGGTCCCTGGACGAGTTGATCGTCCAGGGACCGTTCGCACCTCCGCTAGAGCAACGTCTCCACGCTGGTGACGTCGTCGAGATCGTCGACGCTAGCTTTGTCGCTCTGAGGACCACCGTTAACAATGTCCCGGACCCCATCGTTCGCCTTGAGGGTGTCTTGACCGTTCCCACCCTGCAGGGAATCCTTGCGCGTCCCCCCCGTCAGGATGTCGTTCCCGTCCCCTCCAAGCAGCGTGTCACTGCCGCGGCCCCCGTTTAACTCGTCGTTCAGGTCGAGCCCGGTCAACTGGTCGTCGCCGTCCCCACCCTCGATCTTGTCTTCGCCGGTCCATCCGACCAGGAAGTCATCACCGGCGCCCCCCTCGATCTTGAAAGTGCTCTTTACCCCCGCGACGACATCGTTCCCACCGTCGCCAGCGAGGATCTCGTGAGACGGAGCAAAGGACGCTCCCGATTCCACAAGTGAGTCTGCATCGGGTCCGCCGGACACTGTGTCCTTGCCATACTCCCCGTCTAACAGGTCCATGCCTTCGCCACCCGACAGGATGTCGCTTCCATCGCCGCCGAAGATCCCCGCAGTTGGGGGATCTGCACTGGAGTGATCGTCGCCGGCCCCGCCACCAAGGGAGTCGTCACCGTCGTTACCGAAGATCAGATCGGCGTCGCCCGCACCGGTGATGTCATCGTCGCCGGCGCCGCCAACGAGACGGTCGGCTCCGCTTCCTCCGAAGATGGTGTCCCCCCCGTCACCCCCGAAAACGATGTCGGGACCCCCGGCGCCGTCGATCGTGTCCGCACCGCCCAAACCGCAGATGACGTCCTTCCCCGCAGTACCCGTCAAGGTGTCGGGCCCGGCGGTTCCCATCTTGGTGCACGGCGAGAACACGTAAAAGTTGACTTCATATGACGCGCTTCCAGCGTCGCTTCCCTTCTCAGACGCCATGCTCACGTCAGCATCGGCGCTGAGTTCATACAGGGTGTCGTTCCCCTGGAAGAGACCGCTCGAGCCGCCGACACTAGGATCGGTCGGCGCGCACTGGCCGCCGCCACGACGACTCCGGTTGTAGATGGGCCCAGAGTTGTCTGAGAGTGTGACGTTGGCTTCGCTGCAATCTTCGTCATCCGAGGTGCTCGCATTCACGGAGCTACTGATCACATAGGGAACCGGGGCGTCTCCGTAAACCGCGATCCTGAGGCCGAAGTCTGCGCTGGGATTCGAGACGGGAACTCCGGGATGATCTGGGTCCTCGATCTTGGAGGTGTTGCCCGACAAAGAACTCGACGCGAAGGCGCTCTTCAGCATGAACCCGTCGGAGTCGTTCCCCGGTCCGAGGTTCACGGTCGCGTTCTGATGCGTGCTCGCCCTCGCAGACCCTGCGGGTCCCGAAATCGGCTCCGAAAAGCTTTCCTGGAAGTTTTGAAAGTCAGAGTCCGATTTGCCGTCCGCCTTCTTTTCATCGGTTCCGCTACCGATCGCGATGAAATAGTCGACCGAGGCGTCCCAACCGTCCGCGATGGCACCAGGCGGAGGCTCGGCCTGAGCGCTGGAAGACATCAGCCCCAGGCTGAGCAGACCTATCGAGAGGAAGATCGCACCGAACCTCGAGCTGCTCATGGTGACCCGTCCCTGCATTGCACCCTCCGATCGCCGACCGTTTCCAGCAGTGTCCGGCCGGACGGCGCGCGAAACATCGGTCAGGTGACGTATATCGGAGGATGAGGCCGGAGACGCTCGCGCGCCTCCGGCCTTTGGACTATCTGATCGAATTCAACAGGTTCAGCGTCGTCTCGAGGTCCATGTCGCCGTAGCAGCGGTCGATCGAATAAGCGTCCTCGTAGTTCACGACCAGGACCCCACCGGCTACGAATCCAAGCCCTTGCTGACCCACGGGACTCATCTCGAAGCTCTGCGGCATGTATCCGAGAGCGTCGTTCGCTTGCCCGAGCGGCATCGTTACCAATGCCCCAGAGTGGTCCTTGAGTTGGTTCGTCAGGTTCGAAAACACTTCGCCCGGCGCCGCTGTGAGAGCGAACTGGTCGCCGATCCAGGCGGCGCTGGCTACGACCTCAACCGAAACCGGGGACGCAGACTCGCACGGCGCGGTGTCTGGGCTCTTCCCGGTGCGAACCTCTGCCGGAGCCTCGTCGAATTGCCGGTCGAAGAAGCCCGGCTTGCCAAGAGCCGTGAGCGGCACGTTGGTTGCCGGCTGCGACCACGAGGTCTGAGCGACCCGGACGTCCGTGTTCGTGAGCTTCAGACCGCTTCCGATGTCGGGGATGATGTCGGCCAACCTCTGGCCCATCTGAGTGCCGCCCGCCGTCGACATGTTTCCGAGGCCGGTCATGAAGTGCAGACCGATCCCGCCGAAGCGCGCTTCGAGTTCTTTCTCGAACACCCCGACCCAGTCGGCGCTGCCGACGCCCCCGTTGGTGCCCTTGGTCGTCGGGTGGGCGGCGTAGGCCCCGATCGTCATGATTGTCTCGGGTGTAGCGGTTCCCGCGCTCAGCGCTCGGAGCCACGTCACTTGCTGCTCTTCCGCGGAACGGTACGTGTCTCTGCGCTCGTTGTTGAAGGGGCGAGCGTTCTCCTCGCCGACCTCTAGGGTCGCCGGCCGCTCGTTCGCCACCGCCTCGCGGATGCTCTGCTTGATGGAGTCACGAACCTGGTGCATGTACCAGTCGGGGACGAAACCCCAACCCCCGATGAAGTCGGGGCTCGCGTGCGAGTGCGTAGCGGCGATCACGAAGTTAGAACTAGGGATGCCGAGCTCGGCCCCCAGGCTCTCCGCGATCTGCTTGGAACCGCATTGATTCTCCGGCGTCTGATCTGCGCACTTCTTGTCGTAGTCCCAGAAGTAGCCCTCGCCGTCGATGATCGTCAGCACGAGAGTGTCGGTGCCATCGTTGATGGCGGCGGATCGCACGTACAAGCCGTTCGCGTCCACATCGATGAGCGGGTTGGCGGGACCGATCCCAAAGCCACCCATGTAGATGCAGTCCGGGTTCTCGGGCCACGGTGAACCGGCCGTCGCGAGGTGGTCCCCAGCGTCGTCGGGAAGTTGTGTGATGAGGCCCTCGCCCTCCTTTTTGCACTTGTCGGGGTCGCGCTCCCAGTAACCGTTGTAGTCGGCGGGCCGGGGGTAGATGGAGATCTTGGAGGCGCCGGCGTTAACGAGACCCTTGCCGAGCTCTGGAAGAGGAGGCGGCGGGAGCGTCGTGGTCGTCGGCACCGTCGTGGTCGTGGTCGTAGGGGACGTAGTCGTGGTCGTTGGCTTCCCCTTCGCGCTCGCGTTGTTGG